>JAERTH010000084.1 GCA_016844955.1 Fidelibacterota bacterium
CACCCATCGATTTCGCCTTTAATGGTGGATATGTAGATGCTGGCCTTGAGTTTGGTGAAGCCTGTTACGTGATTACACAGAACATGGAAGACGAAAGTGAATCTGAAGATTCCGATGAAGTCTGTGTCTATGTTACTCCACTTCCAGCCATGGATCTGGTTGGTTCCGCTGCTGATGCAGTAACCAATCTTTCCTGGTTACCACCACTGGTAATTGAAACTGGTTGGGTAGCATTCCATGATGGTACTTTCGAGAATGGATTCTCCTCCACAGATGGTGGAGCAGGTCTTGCCACCCTATTTACCCCAATGGTATATCCTGCAATTGTTGAGCAGGTAAGATTCCATACAGGTGGCGGTGATGCTGCTACACAGGAACTCCAGGTATATATCCTGGCCGATGATGGAATGACCGTTCTTGATGGTCCACACACGGTAAATGGTGTGTTCGAAGATTGGATCACCATAGATATCGCCGACATCACCATCGAATCTGGTGGATTTATGGTTGCCACTTACAATACACTGGCAGGTGGACCATATGTTGATGTAGATGAGAATAACTTCCTGGGTAATCTGTATTTCGGTGACCATGTCAACGGATTCAGTGAATTGGGTAGCCTGGGTTATGAATATGTAGGTAGTCACGAAGCTTACCTGAACTATGATGGTGAAGCAGTGCTGGTATCTGCAGACCTGGATAATAGTAACTATCCAAGCGTTCTGGGAACCCCTTCTAAAGAGAATAACATCGCAAGTGCTAGCCCAGCACCTGCAACAATTAACACCAACCATAGTAGAGCTTCTTACGGATCCTCTGCCGTTGTCACCCGCGATTTGATTGGCTATAATGTCTATCGCGGAACTGATATGGACGCGTTGGAACTCCTTACACTGGCCACAGATACATTCTATGTCGATATGTCCGTGGAAAATGGAATGACCTACTACTATGAAGTAACTGCTCTCTATGATGAAGGCGAATCACTGCCGACAAATATGGTTGAGCTTACTCCACAAGGTGCAGCCGCGATACCTTACTTCAGTGACTTTGAAGTTGATGGTGGTGGTTTTGCCGGTGAAGGTGAATGGGCCTGGGGCGCACCGATGTTTGTTGACGGTCCCGACTCAGCCTGGAGTGGTGACAATCTGTGGGGAACTGTACTGGATGGTCAATATTCCAACAGCAGTCTCTCCTTCTTAAGTCAACCATTTGACATGACAGATGTCACTGGCACTATCGTACTTTCATTCTCCACCTGGTTTGAAATTGAAACCAACTGGGATAATGGATATGTGGTACTTGATCATGATAATGACGGTATCTTCGATATACTTGGCACCTTCACGGGTTATCCAGACGAATGGATGGCTGTGGACATTGTCATTCCAGATTCACTGACTTCTGATTATGCAAGGCTTGGTTTTGCACTTCAAACCGATTCATCGGTTCCAAAGGCAGGCTTTTACATTGATGATGTAAGTGTTGTTGGCGTTCCATTACCAGCAATTGCTCTTGATGTAGATGAAGACTTTGGTGTCTTCCTCCATTATGGCGACACTGGTGGTTCTGATGATTTCAGTATCCTCAATGAGGGTGTTGCTGATCTCGATTACACACTATCCTACGATATCGCAGCTGGTAGAAATACTGGTACCCGCGAGATCGATGGCGCACACGCCTACTCCACAACCTGGCCTGTTCCTGTTGGAACAACCATGGATCTGAACATTTTTGTTCAGAATGAGAGTTCAGACGCTGAGTGGATTGATAGTGTATACATTGCATTCCCAACAGGTATCACCATTAACAGCATCACAAATATGGATGGTGTTGGCAATGATCGCTACCTGGAAGCTGAAGCAGTTTCAGGTACCGAGGGATTCGCTTCCTGGTTTAACTGGGATGGTGGCTATGGAAACATCTACGGTGCCGATATGGCTATGGCAACTGTGAATGTCACTATTGATGTCGCTTATACTGGTGATGTGATGTTTGACTGGTTCCTGGCTGGAGATGTCTTCGGTGATGAACCTCATCAGGTAGCAGGTACCTTTGTCTTTATGGAGCCTGCTCTTGAAATTGCAGTTAGCCCAATGGCTGGAACTATTGTTCCTGCAGGCGCTGACCAAATTACTGGTACAGTAACAGTTAACCGCTATGAAGAAGGATTCTATCCTGGTTTCATTACCATCTTATCGAATGATGCACAGAATTCGATGGTGATGGTACCGTTTAATATTGGATTGGGTGGTCCTGCCGGTATGTTGGCTGGTACAGTTACTTCGGCTTATGATGATGCTCCTATGCAGGATGTCATGATCCTCGTCGTTGAAACCACTACCCTCGAAGAACACTTCACCATGACCATGGTAGACGGTTCCTATGAAATGGTACTTCCTGTGGGTAACTATGTAGTCTTAATGGGATATGAAGAATATCACATTGTAGAGACCAGCGTAGATATCACACTGGATGCAACTACCGTACTCGATATGGCTATGGTACCTGATGTTGATGCTCCTGTTGGTCTTACCGCAACAGAAGATACCTATGTGTATCTGAACTGGGGCATGGAGACACCAGTAATCACTGAAGGGTTTGAGAATGGTTTAATCCCGGAAGACTGGCAGAATATTGACCATGACGGTGACGAAAATGCATGGGGCGTCTGGGACCTGTTCGTACATGACGGACTCTATTCCCTGGCAAGTTTCTCATGGAGTGGCGTAACCGGACTTCCATTGACACCTAATAACTACCTCATCACACCCGAGATCGAAATGGGTGCAGGTGCTGAATTATCATTCTGGGTTGGTGCTTCTGATCCACTATGGTATGCTGAGCACTTTGATGTAATGCTTTCAACAACAGGTTCAAGTCCAGCAGACTTTACCGTGGAACTCTTGGATTACACGCTGACCACCGATGTGTGGACAGAAGTAACCGTTGATCTTTCCGCTTATGAAGGTCTGAATGTCTACATCGCGTGGGTACACAATGATGTAACAGACGTCTTTAACCTGTCAATGGATGACATTGCACTGGTTGATGGCGCTGGAACCGTACTCTTTAGCAGTACTTTTGAAACACCTGCTGAAGTTGAACAATTCCAGATGCTGCCTTTCAGAACCAATGATGACATGACTGATGCCGAAATTGATATCAGATTGACTGAATATGAGAACCAGGACAGTGGTCTCAGATCTGAATTCTCACATTTCGTAGTATACAGTAATGTTGAAGGTGCTGGCTGGAATGAAATTGGAACAACAGTAACTCCTGACTTTGTAGATGAATCTGCAGTAGTCGGCGTACCTATGGAATACAAGGTTTCAGCCATGTATGATATCGGCGAGTCTGATTATTCCAATGTTGCAGCCATTACGCTGGTTAGTACTGAGAATGCTGGTATTCCTGATACTTATGCATTGAACCAGAACTATCCGAATCCATTCAACCCAATCACGTTCATCAACTACCAGTTGCCTGAGGCAGCCAACGTGAAGATCGTGGTTTACAATGTTCTTGGTCAGAAAGTGGCAACACTGGTTGATCAGAGCATGAATGCTGGATATCATAGCGTCAGCTGGTCAGGTCTGAATCAGATTGGTTCACCTGTATCATCTGGTGTTTATCTCTATCGCATTGAAGCAGATAACTTCAGCGACGTGAAGAAACTCATGTACCTGAAATAAATCTGTTGATATAGATTAACAAAAGGGGCTGCTCAGCAATGAGTAGCCCCTTTTTATTTTACTCAAACAACAAGTTGTTTGAGTAACCCCGGCGTAGCTCGTAGAGCGAAGCCGGGTACCATGCAGACATTGAAGCTCCCCGTCAGGCGAAGCTCACAAAGCGCAGACCTATCGAAACGTCACATCTTAAAAAAACTCAACCACTCAATGCACCAGTAATTCGATTGAAGAAAATCCAAAAAAATACGGAATAGAGGATACAGATAAATCCCCAAAAAAGTTAGGTGTTGTGGGAAAGGCTGTACGGACGCAATGCATTGCGTCCCGACATTATCCGTGCCGAAATCAGCAATTTTTACCCAATTGCATGAAGATGATCCAAATCAAATAGAACGATATAATTAGCAAAAAGACTTTGGTTTGTTATGAGCGCTTAACTATTTTCGCTCCGTGAAATATTTCAAGCTCATAATTGTATTATCACTGTTCGTCTCCAGCCTGTTTGCAGGTGCAACTGTAGAGGGCTTTGATGGCTATTGCGATGATGCCCGAATCGTCATCCAATGGAACACCAGTGTTGAACAGGATGTGATGGGTTTTGAAGTACAACGCAGTACCGATGGTCGTGTCTTTTTCCAGATTGGATACCTGCACGCACAGGGACAGGGAAGTGGTTATACCTTTATTGATGACTCCATCATAGCCAAGGTTTCCGGGCGGGATTATAACTACAGGCTGAAAATTCGTAATGCAGATGGCAGTACGGAGCTTAGCTACATGATTACAATTCCATCCAATATCTCCACCGTAAATCATACCTGGGGATCCCTGAAGGCCCTGTTCAAATAATACCACCCCAACAATTGGATTAATCAATATCCGCCATGGCGGATATTTTTATGCTTACAAGTATTATCACATAACAATGACACAGTCTTCATGTCTAGGGTGTAGACCCATCCGGACATTGAGCCCGCCGAAATGTCGCATCCAGCATAATAGTTGGCAGACCAGACCGTAAGGTCGTTTTGCAAACGACCCGGCTTCTGCCGCAAGGGGGATTTCTCATGTAATTAGGAAAACTGGCTGAATGGAAAATTCAAGAGCGAGGGGAGGAGGTTTCGGCGGGCTCAACCTCCAGTGAACTAGAGCTGCCTAATGACACTCCAGAATGGTGCGGGTTGGTGTGATCAGATACTGATATCCATTCCATAGCGTGAAGAGACCATAGGCCATTACTGAGAATGCTGCCAATTGGGTCATGAGATGTCTGAATTTCAATTTCTTGAACAGCCCCACAAAAAAGCCCAGACCAAATAAAGCAGGGATGGTGCTCATCCCAAAAATGAACATAACCAGTGCCCCGTAAACAGGACTGGCAGTGCTGGCTGCGGTAATGGCAAAGAAATAAACAAAGCCGCAGGGCAACAATCCATTCAACATTCCCAGCAGATAAAAACCCAGTAGTGAATTACTCTTGAGTAGTATTCGGAAATTATCCTGGTACCATTTGGAACTGGAAAAGGATTTTTCAAATACACTGAGAACATGGAGTTTTCCCATGAGCGATAAGCCGGTTAGAACCATGGCCGAACCAGCCACCAGCCACAGGATTCCGTTGGTGGTGTTATTGAATACAACCACACCCCCTAACATTCCAAAAATGGCGCCCAGAACACTATAGGTTGTCACCCGGCCCAGAGAATATAGAATGTGAGAAAAAGCCTGGGCACCGCGACTTCGGTCCTTCTCAAGCCCCACAGTGGAATAGGCAATTACAATTCCGCCGCACATGCCAATGCAGTGGCCAAATGAGCCCAGAAAGGCAATGGTAATAATGGATAATATATCTACAGTTTCCATTACTTCTCCAGAAGCTGCTTGCGATAATTGAGATTCGCCAGGGTTTCTCCCTTGAGCATGTGCTCCTGCATACTGGCAAAGTCGATCAGGCTGTCAGCATAGGTCGCATAAGCTCCAAATCCGTACGACATGGGCGTTTGATCTGTTTGACTATACCACGCCTTCCGTCCATCTATCCACGTGCCACTGGTCAAATCATTGACCCAGATGACAGCATCCGCTGCAAAAGGTTTTGCCTTAATCCAGGCGGCCATACAGCCATGATCATCAAAAAACCAGGTCTTGCCGTTGGGGGCAACCACCTGAGAGGCAAAATTGAGATCATTGATAACCATACCACATTCACTGCCTTGAAATTTTCCAGGTATCATGGGCACCGCTTGTTTGCTGCGGTTGCCCTCATGAACAACCACCATTTGCTGGGTCTTACCCATGGAGGCAAAGATCAGAATAATGATGGTTATCACCACCAGGATGATAATAATTGGTTTTAGAATTTTCATGATTGTTTCCCCTGGGACAACACCCTCATTGAACTAATTCTCTGTGTCGTAATCCAATTCAGTAGAAAGTCTGTAACGCATAACACGATCATTGCCAGTATCTGCGATGTAAACCACCCCTTGGTCATCGACAGCAACGCTTCTAGGATTGTCGAGGACATCTGCGACTTCAATCTGGAATGTTGTATCTCTTTCTGAAACTTGAAAAACTGAATCCACCAAAACGCTATCGACAATGGTTGAATCAACATACACTCGACTCATTCCAATATTGAATATGAATTTTCCAGCCGGATTAAATTGTTGAATTCGATCATGTCCCGTATCAGCCACATAAATATTTTTCAATACATCAAGACTAACATCCGAAGCCATATTGAAACGGCCAATCTCCATGATATCATCAGAACCATACTGGAATTCATCAGCAAGTTTGGCAAAGACTTTATGCACACTGAAGAAATCTCCCCACTGAGAGTAGTACATGACACCGTCTTTATCGTGAGTCAACCCACGGGGATCGTTCACTGTCATGTTGCCCGTCCCTGCAGATACAGCACGCCCACTGAAAGCCCCTCTATAAACCAAAATAAGTTCACCAGATCCAGTCATAAGTAAAGCGGCGGGTTGATAGTCCACAGTAAGTATGGAATTGTTGTGCGCATCAGACAGGTAGGCCACATTTGCATGGCTGCTAACACCAGTAATTAGCATGGAATCTGGATCCACATAATGTCGCTGGAGGTTACGTGCTTCCAGACTGTCTTCTCCACTCCAAAAAACACGGGGTTGTAGCCAATAGTCAATATTTTCAGTAGACCATGAATAGTCTGTGAGCTCCCAGTCGCCAGCCAGAAATAAATTGATAGAGTCCTGATCATGAATCCAGAGTGAGTCACCAGTCGGTGAATTAAATTGTGCACCGATAACGATGGAATCCACACCAACATTTTTAAGGTATTGATTCCATACAAAGACTCGGTTTTGACCATCAGCGATGAACAAATTCAGGTTGTCATCCTGTCCCATAGCCACGGGATAGACGGGTGAGCCATTTTCGTCAGTCAGGACCGATAAATCGCTGAAATCATTGCCAAAGGCGTCTTCAGCGACCTCAACACCCGCGGAGTTTAAAACATGAATGGCCGGTTGATCATGGTCTGCAATAAACAAGTACCCGTCAGCACCAACAATGATGTCATAAGGACTGGCGAAATCATAGCCATTGGAGGCACTCCAGTCTGGACTGATACGAATATAAGTAGTGTCTCCAGCACCTAATGCAGGTTCTGAGGCATTGGATGCAGTGGGTAACTCAACCTTCATACCACAACCGTTCAACAGTATTGCCAATAAAAGGAATCGGAATGCCATGGCACTTGTCTTCATTAGAATGACCATCCCAGGCTCAGATGCTCCGAGCGGTTTAAATCGGCCAGGTCTGCATAGGAATAATCAAAACTGAAGTTGGCCCATTTCACACCCAGTCCCACAGTCCAGGAGCGAACTTCATCCCCAAAAACATAGCCCCCCCGGGCAAACAGCATATCGTGAAAACCATATTCCAGACCTAGAGATATGTTCTCGGCGTTGTCAACGGGATGGTTCAACTGAATGGAACTGGTGAGATCCATACCAGGTTTCTGCAGCCATTCATGGGCTACACCCAGACGGAAAATAGTTGGAGGAGCAAAGTCCTCATATTC
>JAERTH010000085.1 GCA_016844955.1 Fidelibacterota bacterium
GCAGCATAGGCTAAGGCCAACCTTTCTCCACCATTTGACTTCAGAGTGGCAAAGTCTGAGTCTTGTGCCAATTCAGTAACAATTCCCACAGAGTCAAATGAGACAAAGTCGAAATTGTAGGCAACCACTGTATTCAGGACACTTTTAAGACCATATAAACCCATTTCTAGGGCGAAAATTTCGGTTAGATCAATCTCAATTGGATCTGATTCTGGTTCACCCTGCATGGCTGGACTCACTATAAACACATAATCTGTGGAGTCATCGATTGCATCCAATGCTTCAAGGCTTGATTCAATCACGGGCAGAAACAAACTATCAACCAGACCCTGGAACTGACTAAACTGAGGCACATCATCTATGCTCATTTTAGCCATGGCCATAGGCGCTTCAATAAATGGAGCCAGCGGCAGACGCATGCCATCCAAGCTCAAAGGTAGCCCAAACCCATGTTTACCCATGGTCCCCTGGGAGCCTTCAACCAGAAAAGGTTCATTTACATCAAAATAGGATTCCCAGCTCAAGATCATATCCTGCAGGTCAGGATCCTGGGACAGCATAACGAACCCTGTCAATGCCAGCCCAAAATTCGCATCATTGTTTCGATGATCCAATTCGTGGGCGTTAACATAGTACCCATAGGGTACACCGAAATCCAGCAGGTCCATCATCTCCTGGGCTTCTCCAGGTTCTGCGTTTACCATGTCACTCATTAGATCTTCCAATGCAGCGTTGGCAGTATTGACCGCAAGTATTGCAGCTGTGGAATCTTCCGATGAAACAGCATCTGGATCCACATCCTCACATCCAAGCATTGAAAAGACCGCTATCCCCATTATTGCCACGGTCATCATAAGTATTTTGTTATATTTCATTTTTCTCCCCTTCCGAGGTTAATTGCATCTTCACCTTAAAATGTAGCCGTTGTACCAGGAGCTGATTTGAGCCTGGACACAATGACATATGCATGTGATCTACATCCTGGTCGAACAAATCTCAGAATAAACGCTGTAATATAGTAAAATTATTGGTCACGGTGTACAACCGTTGCGGCGGCTTGTTTGGTTGGAAATATGATCATATCAGCAATTTGAACATGGGCGGGACGGCTGGCGGCAAAAAGTACTGCTTCTGCGATATCTTCAGCTACCAGGGCTTCTAAACCTGCATATACTGCAGTTGCTTTCTCTCTGTCACCCTTGAACCGGACTGTACTGAACTCAGTGTCAACCAAACCCGGTGAAATTGCTGTTACCCGTAAATCTGTTGACACCACATCCATTCGTAAACTTTTGGTAAGCGCATCAACGGCATGCTTGCTGGCACAATAGACACTTCCACCTGGATAGGCTTCATGCCCGGCTATGGAAGAAATGTTGATTACATGCCCCGATTTAGCTTTAACCATTTGGGGCACCACTGTCCTTACAAAGTTTAGAACACCCTTCACATTGGTGTCCAGCATGATATCTACATCATTGCCTGGAGTTTCATGGGCTTTTTCCACCCCCAGAACGAGTCCGGCATTATTAACAAGAATATCAATCTTATTCATATTTGCAGGTAGTGCTGCTAAAGTTTTTTCCACAGCTTTAGAATCACGTACATCCAGCTCACAAGGTACTACCTGTACTGTATACTCCTTCTTAAGGCATTCAGCTAGTTTTTGTAATCGATTCAACCTGCGGGCTGTGATGATCAGGTTCGCACCAGATTTGGCAAAGAGGTGGGCACAAGCTTCTCCGATACCGGCGCTGGCTCCAGTAATTAGAACTGTTTTATCGTTCAGAATTGTTGACATGTGTTGGTTTCCATTTTGTATGGTTAAACAGACTCAATATGATCAGACTGCTAAATATTCCTGGATAGAATGGTTCAATGCCCCAAAAGTAACTCCACTGGTCGACTTTTGCAAAAAGGAACCAGAGGATTGCAGATAGTGGGGGTATGATCAGGTTTAGCTTCACTGAGATCGGTGTCATGGGTCGATTTGCTATACTAAGGAGGGTGGGTGCTAGTAGTGCTGGTATGGCAATGGTTCCGAAGGTATACCATAGTGAAACAACTGATGGCAGCCATATGGCCATCAATATTCCCACGCATAGGACGGCTATCATTCCGTATTTTGTAAGAGAAGTTTCAGATATTTTCGAGAATCGATCTAATCCACCCAGAACATCCTTTCCAAGGGTAATTCCTGAGATAAGGGTGTTACTATCAAGCGTAGACATCACTGTTGACAGAATTGCTATATAGAAAAGACCCTGAAGGCCAACCGGAAGGATATTTTGTCCCAGGACGAGGAAAGCCTGAGATGTTATCGTATCGGATGGGAGATAGGAAAAGGCATATAGTCCAGTGAGGGTTGTCATAAAATCGAAGATAAACCAGAATCCTACAGCCCACAGAATTCCACGTTTGGCTACCTCAGGATTAGCTGTCGCATAAACACGTTGATGAAATCCGGGATCCACCAGGGTCCAGGATCCGATAAAAAACCAGACCACTATATAGGCAATGCTATTACCGCCGGTGAGTGACCGATGGGAGGGTGGCAATGTGCTCCAAAGTGAAATGGGGTTCATGTACTTTAAACTGAGAACCATTAGGATTATAAGGAATCCAAGAAACATAAGTACAAACTGTAACCTGTCAGTTTTAACCACTGAGGAGAACCCGCCATTAAAGATGTAGACTAGAGAGAATAAGGTCCCCAATACAATTGACATGTTAAGTGGTAAACCAACAAAGAAGTTTAAAAGTAAACCCAGTGTTAATATGTATGGGGCTGGACTTGCCAGCAGGAGAACCCATATAGAAGCCAATCTTCCTGCACTGCGGCCATAATCTCTGACCATAATTTCGGGAAGAGAGTTGACCTCTAATTTACGTGCACGTTTTGCCACCAGGAGGGCAAACGCTATTCCGAAGACATAATAGGGTAGACCAAAAATTACCCAGTTGGAAATCCCGTAGCTGGTGCTATACTCACTCACCCCCAGGATACCACCGTACCAAGTTGAGACCAGTGTCATTACGAAAGCTGGAAGGGTTAGCTTGCGTCCCATGACCAGGTAGTCAGAACTACTCCTGGATTTGTTCCTTGTATATCCAATGGTAAAAACCACCATCAAGTACACTGCAATTATGCTTATATCGATGAAATGGAGAGTCATAAGTGAATACTGTTACTTACTGATACACAGCAATATAGACACATCCATTAGCAAGACTGAATTGTGGGTCATTGATCAATGCAACATTACTCTGGCTGACTGGAGCATCGGAGGATGAGAAATTTGTTATTTCCCATTTCAAACCCCTAGATTGAAGCCCTTGATAGTCACTGACTGGAAGGACACTTAAAATATTGTCTTTTATGACTTTCAGGTCAGGTTGTATACTTGAAGTAAACCGGCCGATAATTTCTCTGCAATGACGACCATCAATGGAAATTTCCCGCTTGAAAATAACTTTTACCGAATGTGGCAGAGATGCACATATATGCAGGTTGTTTAACATATGGTCAACCCGACCACCACCAGCACCTAACAGATTCAATGAATCAACTTCATATTTTTTATGGATGTAATGCAAAGCTTTCTGTAAATCTGTGAGATTTTGATCATTGACTTTTACAATTTGAACCTGATCATTAAAACTCACACTCAATGAATCAAGATCACCAATAACGATATCTGGGAGTCGTGTTTTATTTCTAAAAACATTTGCTCCCCCATCCACAGCAATCACTAGATCAGCATCTGCTATTTCCGCGTTTAGCAATTCATCGCCGGGTCGATCCCCAGAAAGGATAAGTAAAATCTTCATGGTGGGTTAATAAGTAAAGTAACTCTTGCCGATAAACTCGCGCAGAATGGATGTCCCTGGGACATGTCGATCAGGAATAGAATGAAACAGAGACATGAGCGTTATAAGTCTTTCACGTATCGTATTTTTAGATGCTGCCTTTAAGAGGGGCATGGCATATCTCTTCAGAATGGAAAGCTCATAAATGAGTGCAGAGTTAAACATGGCGTCAGCTTGCTCCTGAAACGGAAAAATGTTTCTTAATTCTCCATGCCGGACAGAATTCCATCGACCAATTGTATCGTCAGCACTGTAACCTCGGTAGTGATGATCTCTTACTATTCTGCGAATCAGTCGGCCATCTGATGTGGATACAGGATGAGTGTTATCAATGTTAAGCTGCGTTAATGCACTTATATACACACGATAGAAGCTCTCTGAGGGTAACCCTTGGTGAATTATAGGGTTTAGACCATGGATGCCTTCAAAGATTAAGACTTCACCCTCATCTAACCACATCGTGTCCTTTAATATCTCCTGTTTACCTTCCACAAAGTTATACCGACGCTTAAAAACAGGTTGTCCATAGATAAGTTGCTTAATTTCACGTTGCAACGTTGGGAGATCAATGCAGTCGACATTTTCAAAATCCAACGTTCCATCCGCTTGCGGAGTAATTTTATCCCGATCCAGGAAGTAGTCATCCATAGATAGATATCGAGATCGAATTCCATTGACGGCCAGGTGAATTGCCAGGCGCTTGGTAAAGGTAGTTTTTCCAGAGGAGGAGGGACCGGCCACAAAAATTATCCGCATACCCTTGCGTTTTGCTATATCATCTGATAGCGCTGCTATTCGCTTTTCATGAAGCCCTTCTGCCACCCAGATTAATTGTTTAAAACCTTGTTCAACAATTTGCTTATTCAAGTCGTGGATGGAAGATACTTTGAGAATGCGTCCCCATTTCTCATGCTCCTTCATCATTTGAAACAGTTTGGGTGAGTCTGCAAAAGAACCTATTCCTGCGCCATTCTCTCCAATTCTCAATAAAAAACCACGATCATACCCAATCAGGGAGAATTGTGGAATCGCGGACAAATCCAAATTTGTAAATTCATAGGATGCTGAAATGTGTTCATCCAGGATAAGAACTGGTGGTCGAACTGTATTTATGCGTGGCGTCATGAGGTGCTTCCAGTCATCTGGTTTGGCATCTCTGATTTTGATGTGCTTATAGTTTGTTTGCAGTTCCACCATCTTGTTCTGGATTTCAGCCAGTTCAGCAGGACTGATCTTTTTTTGTTCCTTGAGAACACAATAGTATCCATCACCAAAAGAATGATCTATTATGAGGGTGCGTTTATTTGAATAAATACTCCTGATGGCAGCTGACATAAGAAAAATTACAGAACGGGTTCTGTGGCGATATGATTCAATTTTATTGCTCATCTCTCACCGGTTTTCTTGATAATATGATATCCAAACTGAGTCGAAATTGGTTTTGAGGGACGATTACGTGGCATTTTTCGAACCGCTTCTTCAAAAGGTTTTACCATTTTTCCCGTACCAAACCACCCAAGATCACCACCTTTTGATTTGCTGGGGCAGGTAGAATACTCTTTTGAGAGTTGTTCAAATCGAGCGCCACTCTGAATACGCTTATATATTTGATCTGCTAAACTTCTATTTTTTACCAGTATATGGCTGGCTCTCCACTCCATAAGCTCTCCTTCGTAACCTTCATTTCACAGGAGCGCAAGATATAGTTTATGATGAATAAAGCAATGCATCCGTACAGGAGACACATTGACGCGATTCATACTTTCTAGGTGAACACCAGAGTTGCTATTGACATGTAACAAGGCTATAATGGACTTAAGCAGACCCATTAAACCTGACAATCCGGAGACTCCATGGCATTTATCAACTACCTACCACCAGATGAAATTCCAGCAAAAGACAGGGTCCACGATTCAGATCATATCTTGAGAATTCATGGTGTACATAGTAGGGTGATGAAACTCCACTACGATCTTTACAAGGAGCTCATGTATGCCAAAGGTCCACTTTCGCGAATTCAGCGAGAAATGATTGCAGTGGTAGTTTCCGCAGTTAATGAATGCCACTACTGAATTGAACATCACGGAGCGGGCCTCCGTCGGCTATTAAGTTCTAAGGGTATTCCTGATACAGAACAGGATGTGCTGATCAGCGCATTGGTGGAGGACCAGACTTCCAGTAGTTTAGATGAACGGGATATAACAATGCTCAAATATGTAGTCAAACTCACTCACAAGCCCGCTTCAATATCTGGTGATAATATTGAACAGTTAAGCACATGCAATTTTGATCATCTCGCCATTCATGATATTTGTGCGATTACAGCATATTTTGGATTTGTAAATCGAATTGCAGATGGTCTGGGAGTGGAGCTGGAAGCACGCTTCAAATCTGGATAGAACTTCAGTTATGGTAGAAATAAATCAGCAATATTTTCAGCCAGGTACTGAACACCTGGATCCCGACGATTGGTGAATATGATAATTGTAAGTTCTGAATCAGGGAATCGCTGATACACGTTCCTGAAACCACATGTCCCACCAGTGTGGCTTACTCGACGCACCCCTTTATAATCTTCAATGCGCCAGCCGCATCCGTAGTTCTCCAACCAGGGCGTAAAGGCAGAATCTATACTGGCATTGGAAATAATTTCTGAACCATATAGAGCTTGATCCCACTTATACATATCCTGTAAGGAACTGTATATTCCACCATCACCCAAGACTGAAGAGGTAAGGCTCTGGTCGCTAAGTCTAACCGACCTTCCATCAACATGATAACCATAGGCTCTTTTGCTTATAACATTTTTTCCCTTTACAAACGCCAACGTATGATCCATACCCAACGGTGTAAATATATGTTTATCTAAATAATCCTGAAATGGCATCCCGGATACGCGCTCTACAGTCAAGGCCAATATTGCATAACCACCATTGCTATAACTGTATTCATTTCCTGGCTCATAATAAGTACTATCCTGTGTTAAGATTAATTCCAAAACATCAAGATCATGTAGAGCGACGGTCAGGGTATCTGGTAGTATGGCTTCATAATCAACCAGACCGGAAGTATGATGTAACAGGTGTCCGTAGGTAATTTTTTCAGCATAGACTGGAAATTCTGGAAATATATGAGATAGTCTAGTATTAAAATTAATCTCACCGGCTTCAATCAGTTGCAATATTGCCATGGCGGTAAATTGCTTGGTGACCGAGGCCAATCTGAAATTTGTACTGTCTGTAACATGGATTCCACGCTCTAAATCGGCAAATCCATAACTCTTGTTAACAAGGATTTCACCTTTTTGAATGACCATAACCGCTGCGCCGGGAACCCGCCCTTGATAATCATGAAATAGTTTATCAATCTCAGTAGTAGGGATTGTATTACAACTCATTAACAATAGGAAGAAAATTACGCCTGACAATAATCTTGATTTCATCTTTCTGCTCCGAGACTAACAGTGAAACTCATTTCGTGTGTATATACTATAAATTTGAACAGTCAAAGGCAAGTCATAGGGGGAGTGATTCTTGAAGAAGAAATGTTATTTATTCTATTCCATCCATCTATCGTTGAAATTAATATTAATCCATCTCATTATTATAGTTGACATGGCCAGGTCATTTCAAGTCCAAGGAGTAGTTCAGCAATGGAAATCAACATCACTAAACATTATTCACAGAAATGGTTCAAGCTGGCTCTTTCCGTTGTGCTGGTCCTCTTAACCCTCCTGCTTTCAGGGATAGATATTGTTGAAGATTTTGAAAACAGGTTGCTGGATTATCGATTCAGACATTGGATAGGAGCGGCGGAAGTTGATAGCAATATAGTCATTGTCAGCATTGATGATTTCAGCCTTGACTACTTTGCTGAAAATGGTATTTCCTGGCCCTGGCCCCGATCGTTTTATGGACACATCGTTGAATATTTAAGCAAGGCTGGTGCTGATGCAGTAATTTTTGATATGCTTTTCTCCCATGCAGATGCCGATCGCTCCTTCACCGATGCAACTGAAACCGATAGTCTATTTGCTGAGTCAATGCTGGGTAATAATAATTCAGTATTGGGAATGATGTTGCTCAATCATGATCCAAGGCTCTCTTATGCAGTAATACCAGCTTCTGATACACTTGTATTGATTCCACATATGCTACAGAGTGACAGTCTATTAGAGTTACCCATTGAAGTACTAATGTCCGCTGCTTCAGGCATTGGACATACCAATATTTATCCCGATCAGGATGGTATTTTTAGATACAACAAACCAATAATCAAACATGATAATGCTTTGATTCCCAGCCTGGCTACCGCTGCGTATCTCATATTGCACCCTGAAGCTAAGACTGACTTCAGCGGCAGACATATTCATCTTGGTGATCTGGATATCCCTGTGAATAAGTCGGGGGATCAGCTGATAAACTGGTATGGTGGTGCAGGTCCCTCCGGAGTATTTCCATACATTGCGTTCAAGGCCGTCATACAGTCTGCTAGTGCAGTTAAACAAGGGTTCACTCCTGCAATCGATCCGACCGCCTTTAAAAATAAGATAGTCATTATCGGTGCGGATGCATCTGGGCTAAGAGATCTAAAGGCAACACCCATTCTCCAGAATGGACTCCATCCAGGTATGGAAGTCTGGGCAACTGTATTGAGCAACTATCTCAAAGATGACTTTATCAATAACTTTCCGGAAGGATTGTTGTTTATGATACTGGTAGGTATGGGCTATGTTGTCTTATTAAGCTTCGATAGGCTACAGGCTCGTCGTGCCTATGCAATTTTGATTGCCCAGTTGTTACTATATACAGTTATAGCCTTTTTACTATGGATTCAAGATCCAAGAATACTCCTGCCGGCTACACCAGCCGTAATCATCAGTTTGCTGGCCTACCTGCTGGTATTCTCCAATGAAATGCGAGAAAGAATTTTTCTGAAACGCGTCTTCGGTCCTTATATCGCACCTGAATTAATGAGCATGATGTACCAGACCCGTGAAGCTCCTTCTTTGGGAGGGGAGCAGGTCAATGCCACGGCGTTCTTCAGTGATCTCCAGGGATTTACAAAATTTTCAGAAAAATTATCGCCAGTAAAGTTGGTGTCTTTGTTGAACGAGTATCTGACGGATATGACAGATTCACTTATGGGTCTCCGGGGGACACTGGACAAATATGAAGGCGATGCTATCATTGCCTTCTTCGGAGCGCCTGTGGTTGATTCTGACCATGCCCATCAAGCGGTAAAAGCCGCCATTGTAATGCAGAGGGGACTGGCCACCCTACGAACAAAATGGGAAAGTGAGGGTGAACACTGGCCCGAAGAGATCAAAGATCTGCAGATGCGAATTGGTATTAATAGTGGTGAAATGTTAGTAGGAAATGTTGGCAGTAAGGGACGTATGAATTTTACCATGATGGGTGATACTGTCAATGTAGCGGCTCGCCTGGAATCATCTGCCAAGCAATATGGAGTATTAACGCATATAAGTGAAGCAACAGCACGTCAGATGCCACCGGAGATCATTTTACGCAGATTGGGTGCCACCCAACTGGTAGGCAAGGAAAATGCAGCTGTGAGTTATGAAGTTTTGGGATATGCCCAGGATTTAAGCGAATCAGACCATGAATTGCTAAAGCTCTGGCCCAAAGCACTACATGAGATCGAGGAACGAAATTGGGATGCCGCTGAAACAATATTCAGGAAGACCCTTGATCTTGAACGCGAATACAAGGGGAGGCCCACTAATCCAAGTCTGGTTTATCTTGAAACACGCCTACCCAGGTGGAGAGCTGAAAATCCAGGTGCAGGGTGGATCCCAATCTGGGTATTTGATACGAAATGATATTCACAACCTGCGTTAAGGTTCATGCGCAACGTCAACCGAGAGCACTTGACAAATGGCAATACGACCAGGCTCTGCAACCAACTCAAGTTATTTTTAGGACGGTCGGAGCAAGTGTTAGTAGTAATCCATATTTAGGCCTATTGAACTAACCAAGCACTACTATGTTGAAAAAGATATATCCGACATAAACACCACACCCAGTCAGCATCCGCCTGCTGCGCTCATCCTGGGCGGCCTTGATAAAGCAATCCACATACAGAGCGGAATCATCAATGGTCATATGCTTAAAATTTTTAACATCCGGTTTTGGTGGTGCAACGAAATATGCAGGCAGCCCAATTATCCAAAATACTCCACCTGCATACCAGAGGGGAGACGTGTTCTTTATGGCGTCTATTTTTGCTTGAACACAGATACTGGGGGCATTTAAACTGCTTATTGGAAGCCCTGTAAGTGGGTCGAATTGTTGAATCAGTACTGGATTTTGTACGACTTCAGTCGATGGGGCCACATCTTCAATAATTTCACCGGTCTCAGGGTCATATGTTTGTACTGGCGTATTGTCAGGGGCTGACATGAGTGTGTCTGGTCTGTTCAAAAAGAATTCACCAGTATCAGGATCACTGGATTGCCCAAACCCCAATACAGTGAATACCAGAAAGTTCAAGGCGGACATTGACCTGCAGTTGAGTATTCGATGCATGTTCTTCATAAACCCTCGAGTCCTTATGATGATAATTGTAAACAATTAGGTTTACCAGTATGCCAAGGTTCCAGCTTGTTGTTTCATCTAATGTAACACTGATTGACACTATCATACAATACCGTAAAATGCATGATATTAAAATCTTAGTGAAAGGTGTATGGTGTTTAATTCAGAAGAATAAAAAGGCCCCTGAATTATCAGGGACCTTTTGTACACCGGCCAGGAGTCGAACCCGGAACCTTCTGGTCCGTAGCCAAACGCTCTATCCAATTGAGCTACCGGTGCATGTCAAATTATAGCCTGAGCCATAATAGTCTGTAGCGCGTAGGGGAGTCGAACCCCTGTTACCGGCGTGAGAGGCCAGCGTCCTAGACCACTAGACGAACGCGCCAAAATACATCATAATATCGATATTACACCTTGAATCGATACTAGACCTAAGTTTAAAAAGCGTTGCCGGGGGAGGATTCGAACCCCCAATGAAGGAACCAGAGACCTTAGTGTTACCATTACACCACCCGGCAAAAAGCTTAAAGCGCGGCGAATATAAACAGCACCCTAAGGCTTGGCAATATTATATTCCATTATCATTTCTCAATTACGATTTCCAGGTATTGCCTATAAAATGACCGAGGCTAATTAGATTTCTCTTTATACATCAAAAGTTAAACTATATCGTGGAAGCAATATTATGAACACAACTATGAGCGTCATATCGACTACTGTAGATTCAATAGAGGCTGCTGAAGAATTGGCTACATATCTGGTAGAACATCGATTGGCTGCGTGCGTCCAGATCATTCCTGGAATAACCAGCATATATAAATGGCAGAACAAAATACAAAAGGGCGAAGAGTATTTGCTTCAAATCAAAACTCGCAGGACGCATATTCAGAAAACCATTGCCTGTCTAGCAGAAAGACATCCATACGATACACCTGAAAATATAGCCACACCTGTAGAGATTGCAGCAAAAGACTATACAGAATGGGTTTTAGGCGCTACAGACCCAGATACTGCCTAATACATGGTTAATATATATTATGTCGAGTAGTGTATTCATGTAAAAAGGGTATGCTCTACCCTTTCTACCTAACGCCTTGATATTATCTATTTGACAACAATGTTTACAATTCTATTGGGAACCACGATCTCTTTAATGATAGTCTTACCCTGAACATGTTGTTTGATCGATTCCTGGGCAAAAGCTAATTCGAGTACAGCTTCTTTAGCAGCATCTACTTCTACATTAATCTGTGCTCTCACTCTACCATTGACCTGAACCGCAAGCTTTACAGTGTCCTTCACCAGATGGCTTTCGTCATACTCTGGCCAGCCCTTATAAGCTAAGGTGTCACTATGACCTAGCAGTGACCACATTTCTTCAGCTATATGCGGTGCAAATGGATTTAGTAACATCAACAACGTTTCAAGTGCAGATTTGGGCACCTTGTTCAATGCGCGCAAATGATTAGAAAACACCATTAACTGAGAAATTCCAGTATTAAACGCTAAAGCGTCCAGATCATTTCCAACCTTTTTGATGCTGGCATGCATCATAGTCAACGTTTCGGTGTCCGGTTGTGCATCATCCAAATCAATAATACCACCTTCGTCATTTACGAAATACCGCCACAGTCTGTTTAGAAAACGATAAACACCTTCTATCCCACTGGTATTCCAGGGTTTAGAACGTTCTAATGGTCCCATGAACATTTCATACAAACGCATGGTATCAGCGCCATACTGGCCCACAACTTCATCAGGATTAATTACATTTCCTCGGGATTTGGACATCTTTTCCCCATCCATTCCCAGAATCATACCCTGATTCACCAGCCTTTGAAAAGGCTCCTTGGTTGATACATATCCCAGATCAAACAAAACCTTATGCCAGAATCTTGCATAAAGCAGGTGCAGAACCGCGTGTTCAGCGCCACCTATATACAGATCTACGGGCATCCAATATTTCTCTTTTTCTAGATCCCAGGCCTGATCATTATTTTGAGGATCAATAAACCTGAGATAGTACCAGCAAGACCCTGCCCATTGTGGCATTGTGTTGGTTTCGCGCTTATATACCTTACCGGACGCTGGGTCAACAACCTCCAACCATTCCTTGGCGTTTGCCAGAGGACTCTCACCTGTACCCGATGGTTTTATCCTGTCAAGAACTGGAAGTGTCAATGGTAAGTCACTATCAGACAGTGGGATAACATCATCTCCATCACGTAGTATTGGAAAAGGTTCACCCCAGTATCTCTGACGCGAAAAAAGCCAATCTCTTAGCTTATAATTAACTGCAATCTTTCCCTTACCAGTTTTTTCCAGCCATTCCCCTGTTTTTTTGATTGCCACGCTGGGCTTCAATCCATTTATGGAAAATGACGCATCTGGAGTTGCAGAGTTGACCATTACCCCAGCTTCAATCTGTGTAAAAGCTTCCTCAGTGATATCTCCACCTGAGACTACTTCTCTAATTGAGAGATCGAATGCTTTAGCAAATTCATAATCACGAGTATCATGAGCTGGAACTGCCATAATGGCTCCTGTACCGTAACTCATGAGCACATAATCACTTACCCAGATAGGGATTAATTCTTCATTCACAGGGTTTACGGCGTAGGCACCCGTGAATACACCTGATTTCTCTTTGGCCAGTTCGGTTCGGTCCAGATCGCTTTTCCGCTCAGCCTTAACTCGATAGGCTTCAACTGATTCTAGTTGGTCAGGATTGGTGATCTGCTGGACATATGGATGTTCAGGTGCCATAACCATATAAGTGGCTCCAAAAAGTGTATCTGGCCGGGTAGTAAAGACCTTTAAGGACAGATCGAAGCCATTGATCGGAAAATTGACCTCGGCCCCTTCACTCTTACCAATCCAATTGCGCTGCATATCTTTGATCGATTCAGACCAGTCCAGATCGTCCAGATCTGTAAGCAATCGGTCAGCATACGCGGTGATCTTTAACATCCATTGGCGCATGGGTTTACGGATAACCGGATGACCACCACGCTCGGATTTACCATCGATTACTTCCTCATTAGCCAGGACTGTACCCAGTTCCGGGCACCAGTTGACGGCTACCTCAGCCTCGTATGCCAATCCCTTCTTATATAACTGAAGAAAAATCCATTGGGTCCATTTGTAATAGGCCTCATCCGTTGTATTTATCTCACGATCCCAGTCATAAGAAAAACCAAGGGACTGAATCTGACGCTTGAATGTGGCAATATTTTCAGCGGTCTTTATTGCAGGTGGAGTACCAGTTTCTATTGCATACTGCTCTGCAGGAAGACCAAAAGCATCCCAACCCATTGGATGAAGTACATTAAAGCCACGCATTCGCTTATATCGTGCGATAATGTCAGTCGCTGTATATCCCTCAGGATGACCGACATGCAGACCTGCACCTGAAGGATATGGAAACATATCCAGGATATAGTATTTGGGCTTCTCAGTTAGATTATCTGAAGCTTTAAATGTCTTGTTTTCTTCCCAGTATTTCTGCCATTTCGATTCTATTTGATCAAATGGATATCGCTCAGCCATAATCTTCCCTATTCTAAATAAAAAGCGCGGACTCAGATCCGCGCCGTAATCACTACCCCGTCGGGGTGAGAGGATTTGAACCTCCGACCTTCCCGACACGAGTGTCGGGACGCGCTACTGCCCTACACTTGCAAACATCCTTGGCAGAATTCATTCCCTGCCTTTTCTGTCGGGGTGAAAGGATTTGAACCTTCGACCTTCCCGACACGAGTGTCGGGACACGCTACAGCCCTACACCTTCAAACATCCTTGGCAGAAATCATTCCCTACCTTTTCTGTCGGGGTGAAAGGATTTGAACCTTCGACCTTCCCGACACGAGTGTCGGGACGCGCTACTGCCCTACACTTGCAAACATCCTTGGCAGAATTCATTCCCTGCCTTTTCTGTCGGGGTGAAAGGATTTGAACCTTCGACCTCTTCGTCCCGAACGAAGCGCGCTACCGGGCTGCGCCACACCCCGAATTTCTTAAAAAGCGCGATAGTATATCATTCTCATTAACGGTTAGCAAAAGTTTAATTGATGCACGGTGTGGCATGACCCTATCCAAGCACTTTTACACCTGTAGTGGTGATGATTGTGACAATGGTAGCGCTCATCAGTAGCCCTGTGATAATTGCCAGGAATGATTTTCGATATGACAATCCAAACAGGAAAGCAGCTGCAGCACCAGTCCATGCCCCAGTTACTGGCAGTGGAATACCCACAAACACCACCAGCCCCAGAAATTCCCAAGTTTCAATCATCTTACCCTTGCGTCTGGTGCGTGTGAATAGCCAGTTAAAGAACTTTTCACCCATTGGCCAGCGCATGAGAAATTTAGATACGGGTCCAAGCAGTAAAACGATGGGGATTGAGATAATGAAGTTGCCTGCCACTGCCCATGCATACGCCTGATACCAGGGCATTTCACCAAAAGTCATGCCCCAGGGCAATGCTACACGCAATTCACCAATAGGTGTCATGGCCAGCAAAAATGTAATCCAACGTGGATCCTGTATGAATTCTTGAAAAAAATGAAGTACTGATTCTACCACTTAAAACTCCTGAAAAATGTTCTCACAAAACGTAATGTATCCTTGAGAAGATGCATGTGACTCCCCTCAGTACTATAAATAACCGGAATCGACTGCCAGAGTAAGTTAATTTTTAACATTGAAACATTAAAAAATACAGCAGATTCGAACTGGAACCCCTCTTCATCAGATATCCATAATCGACTGTCATTCAATGGGTAACACCTGTAGCCAACCTGACTATCATAAATTCGTTGGCCCGTTCTAAGCGAAAGTATCATACTTGTAATGTTATTGGATACTTTTCGGTGGAGAGGCATATCCACATTGACGAGATCACGTTGTCCAACTATAATTGACCCGGGGTTCAGAGTGGCTTTTCCAACAAAATCATGAATTATCTGAGGATCATGCTGGCCATCAGCATCCAGCGTGATGGCATGCGTGAATCCAGCCTGTGATGACATATTTAGTCCAGACTTCAAGGCTGCTCCCTTGCCCCTGTTGATCCCATGTTCGAGATAGGCAATCCCTGGTGCATCTTCCTTGCACAAACCATCTGTCGAACCATCATTCACGACGAGAATGGGATAATGAGAATTACTTTTTACCTGCTGAACAAGCTTTAAAAGAGAATCCCGGCCATTGTAGACCGGGATTACTATGATTGGATTTATGGGGTGGGTGTTCACAAAGTGGCTATTCTTGATTTAAAGATGCCTTTTCCTGTGATTTGTTAGGTTTTTTTCCGTCTGAGACACTGAAGTTAAGAATTTTCTTCTTTACAGAGACTTTAATGATGGAATCTGATTTAACCTCACCTTTCAAAGTCATTTCAGCAATTCTATCCTCAATCATATTCTGAATAATACGACGCAAGGGACGGGCACCATATTCAGCATCTATTTCCTGATCAATGATCAAAGCCTTTGCCGCTGGACTTAATTTAATCTGAACATTCTTCTCATTAGCGTAATTGCTTACATCTTCTAGGATTAAATCAACGATCTGAATTAAGTCCTTGCGTGTCAGTGAGTTAAAGACAAGTGATTCAGTAAGACGATTAATGAATTCAGGTTTGAAAGTCTGTTTCATTTCCTTGTTGATCTTGGAACGTTGCTCAGTATTAACAGCCTCATGATCCTTCCGGTTAAAACCAATTCCTGGTTGAGCCAGGTTCTTGAGTCCCAAATTGGAAGTCATGATTAGAATACAATTTTTAAAATCTACTGTATGACCAAGACTATCAGTCAAATGCCCCTCATCCATGATCTGAAGCAGCATATTGTAGACTTCAGGATGGGCTTTTTCGATTTCATCAAACAGAACCACACTGTATGGATTTCGCCGTACCGCTTCGGTCAGGGTTCCCCCCTCTTCATAGCCCACATATCCCGGAGGGGCACCGATGAGTCGACTCACGTTAAAACGTTCCGAATATTCTGACATATCCATCTTGATCAGAGCTTTTTCATCCTGATAGATGTACTTGGCCAAAACTTTGGCCATTTCCGTTTTTCCTACACCTGTAGGTCCCAGGAATAGAAAAGAGCCAATGGGACGACGTGGATCGCGAAAACCGCTGCGAGCCCTTCTTAAGGCTTTGGCCATGGATTTGATAACATGCTCCTGCCCCACCAGGTGCTTAACCAGTTCTGCTTCCAGCTTCAGCAGTCGTTCTGCTTCGCTTTCAGCCACATCCTGGATAGGAATGCTGGTGATAAGAGAAACTACAGCTGCCATATCCTCCACCGTCACGACAGGTGGATCAATTTTCATGGCAGTATTCCACTCGTCATTTGCTTCAGCTAACTTCTGGGTGAGCTTCCGTTCATCATCACGTAATGAGGCCGCCAGTTCAAACTCCTGATTTCTGACTACATCCTCTTTGCGAATACGCAGATTGTCCAGATCGGCTTCAAGTTTTACGATGTTTTCAGGGATATCAACATTGGCTAGATGCACTCTGGCACCGGCCTCATCCATAACATCAATGGCTTTATCCGGGTGAAACTTGTCCTGGATGTAACGACTGGAATAAGAAACCGCAGCTTCCAGTGACTCGTCGCTGTACTGGACATTGTGATGTGCTTCGTAGCGGTCTTTTAGACCATGCAGGATCTGGAGAGACTCTTTTCGTGAAGGAGGTTCCACCATAACTTTCTGAAAACGACGCTCCAGAGCCCCATCCTTCTCCACATACTTCCTGAATTCATCAAGCGTAGTGGCTCCGATACATTGGAGATCACCCCTGGCTAATGCAGGTTTAAACATATTACTTGCATCCATAGACCCACTAGCTGACCCGGCACCGACAATGGTATGAAGTTCATCGATGAATAAAATTATATCATCATTCTTCTCTAGCTCAGAAGTGACGGCCTTCATCCTCTCTTCAAACTGGCCACGATACTTGGTGCCCGCTATCAAAGCAGCCAAATCAAGGGAAACAACGCGTTTACTCAAAAGAATGCGAGGTACTTTCTTTCCGATGATCCGCAGTGCCAGACCTTCAGCTATTGCTGTTTTACCAACACCAGGTTCACCAATTAAAACTGGATTATTTTTCTTTCGTCTGGAAAGAATTTGAGCGACCCGTTCAATTTCTTTGTCGCGTCCGATGACAGGATCCAATTTACCTGCTCGAGCATGGGCGGTCATATCCCGACCAAAATGATCCAGGGCTGGAGTTTTACTCTGTGGTTTGCCTTTGATGCCTTCAGTTTCGCGATTGCCAGTTTCTGGTGAGAATTCCATCTCATCGCGAACGATTTCATAATCAATACTGAATTGAGCCAGCATATCAGCAGCAATCCCTTCCTGCTCCCTGAGTATGGCCAGCAAAAGGTGCTCAACATCTACGATGTCTGCATTCAGATCCCGTGCTTCCTGGTAGGTATTCTTAAGAATTCTCTCAGCACGCTTGGTAAACGGTAGCGTTCCCAGAATCATGGTACCACCAGAGGTGCGAATCTGCTCCTCAATGTGGGTCTTAATTTCGTTGACATCAATATTCAGGGATTGGAGTATGTCAATTACCTTGTTATCACCCTGCCTGAAGATTCCTAACAGTAAGTGTTCTGACCCTATGTATGCGTGTCCCAGTCGTATTGCTTCCTCTTTGGAGAGCTGAATGACGGCCTGGAGTTTTTTGTGGAAATTTGCTTTCAATTTATAACCTCAATAATTATTCAAGTTTCAATAGCTATCAATATAGGGCATGAACCCATTAGAGTACAACGTTGTGAGAATTATTTTGTTCAGGAAAGAGTTATGACACGATCACATGCAGCAGATAATGATCGACTATGGGTTGCAATAAGAAAGGATTGTTCAAAACTTTCACGTACGGAATGTATCAGATCAATGAGACGTTTTCCGTTGTCAGGATCAAGATTTCCCGTTGGCTCATCTGCCAGAACCAACTCAGGCCGGTTCATTAATGCACGGGCTACAGCCACCCTTTGCCTTTCTCCGCCAGATAACTGCGAAGGCTTGTGGTGACGTCTAGAGTATAATCCAACGGCTTCAAGGAGCGTTTTCGCACGCACACGGGCCAGTTTTTTGTCCAGATCAACAATTTTAGCCGGGATAAGCACATTTTCTTCTGCAGTAAACTCTGGGAGCAAGTGATGGAACTGAAAAATGTAGCCGAGATTTTCGGCTCGAAACTGGCTTAGGTGTTCATCATTTAAATGATGAGGCTGAATTCCAGAAATTATTAAATCGCCGGAGTCTGCAGTATCCAGTGTTCCTATAATGTTCAACAGGGTAGTTTTGCCAATCCCTGAGGGACCGTTTATAGCCACAATTTCTCCACGCTTCATTTCCAGGTTGATATTTTCAAAGACCTGCAATTTCCGCCCGATGCCAGGGTAACTTTTATACATATCAATGACTTGAAGAACGGTATCCATAGTGCTCTCGCTACCTTTTGTAGTTAATTGCATCAAGGGGCAACAAATTTGCAGCCTTCTTTGATGGATATCTGATTGAAAGTAGTACAATTGCGAAGGCAACTACACCCACAGTAGCAACTTCTTCCCAATACATCTCTACGGGTAAAACAGGAATCAAGTATATATCATCAGGCAGAGCAATCCATCCCCAATACGCCTGCGATAACACAAGTAGGGAACCAACCAACATGCCCAGAAAAACACCCAGGAAGGCTACAATAACACCCTGGTAGTTGAATATCTTGCGAATATTTGTTGAGGTGGCACCCATAATGCGAATAATACCAATATCCCCCGTCTTCTCAAGGACCAGCATCATCAATGAGCTTACAATATTAAAAACCGCGATCATAATGATCAAATTGAGTCCGATGAAACTGCCCCATTTTTCCATGCGCATGGCGTCAAACAAGGTTTTATGCTGATCATGCCAACTCTTCACTTCTACATGGGGTAGTTGCGTATGTATTGTGGCTTTAGCTTCATTTGCGGAGTTGAAATCATACAATTGGATATGAATGTGCTCTTTTCCAGCCGATTTGAACATTCTGCGACCCTCTGCATAGCCAATTATTGCTAAACTCCGATCAAAATCAAAAATATCAGATTTGAATATCCCCGTTATAACAAAATGACGTTGGGGTATTCGAAACAGACCGGGACGGGCATCCAGGGGGCTCTGTACTGCGACTGTATCTCCTACGGTTAGAAAATATTTGTCTGCGATAGCAGCTCCCAGGACAATACCAGGCAAGCCATAAAGAGTAGGGGTCAGGCGCCCCCTACTGGTTGAATCTGAATATTGACCTGTGAGTAAATAATCCCATTGTTCCTGATCGATGGCCCTGATGTTTAAAACCATTTGGTCATCTAAAACATTGAGAATGGCCTTTCGCTCAGTGCTGTAGTAGACTGATATTGCGTTTGGCAGTGCTGTTCGAACGGAGTCAATATCAACCTCAGATGAAATGACTAAATGGGGGATGAAATTGGCTATTCTGCGGGTAACCTCACCCTCAAATCCATTCAGAATCGCCATGGTAATAATCAATGCGATCACTCCAACGGCAATACCAACAACAGAGATGCCACCAACCAGACTGATAAACCTATTGCTGCGTTTGGCGAAGAAGTAGCGCCTGGCCATATACCAATTCAGCTGACTCATTCATCCCTCAATGTATCTATGGGTTGCAACCGGGTAGCTTGCATCGCTGGTGCTAGTGATGAAAGGATAGCCAGAAGTATCACTCCTGCAGAGATGATGATCACATCCTGGGGATTGATCAAAATGGATACTTTATCCATAAAATAGATATCACTGGGAAGTGAGATCAGACCATATGTACTCTGCAGCCAGGTCAAAAGAAGTGAAAATAGAATACCCATGATGGTTCCAATAAGTCCCATCATGAGGCCTTCCAGTGCAAATATGCGCCATATGCGCTTACGACTGGTACCCAGAGCTCTCAGCGTCCCTATCTCACTGCGCTTTTCCATAATTATGAGTATCAAGGTGCTGCCAATATTGATCACTGCCACCAACATGATGAGACTGAAGATGACAAAGATTGGCAGTTGTTGAGTTTTCATCCAATTGAAAAGTGTCTGATGCCGATCGCGCCAGGAAATGGATAAGTGTGAATAGGTAAGTATTTCGTCGACCTGATCCAGTACCCCATTGGTGAGTGAAATATCTGAAAGAAAAATTCCATAGTCATCTTTATTCACTATACCCGGAAATAGATCATCCAAGGTTTCCAATGAGCAATATAGATAACTCTTATCGTAATCAACCATCCCAGACTCATAGATTGCCTTGACCTGTGTATGGGCAATTGACGGCATTCCGATTTGATCCTCAAATGATCCCAAATCATAGGC
Organism: Fidelibacterota bacterium; assembly: GCA_016844955.1. Taxonomy (GTDB): domain Bacteria; phylum Fidelibacterota; class UBA8477; order UBA8477; family JABMPR01; genus JABMPR01. The sequence continues at coordinate 20,835 of JAERTH010000085.1, forward strand.
CAGCAGAGGATCACCGACACTTACTTCCAACATTTCTGCCAGGGCTGCCCCCATGATGAGACCTGATTCACCTGAATCCGTAGTGGTAAGGTTCTCACTAACGGAATAAAGGCGTTTCATAGCTGACATGGGCATGACCTCGAGCAGAGCACCTTCCGTGATGCCATTAGCTTTCAGCATAATCTCAGCTTTTCTGATGGGAAAAATTTGATCTACGCCAGGAATAGCCGAAATATCAGCAATCTGATCTTCAGAAAGATCGTTTCCAGATTCGAACAGCTTTTCAATGCGGATATGGGTATCAAAACCAATGATCTTTTGAGTAACAACGGATTCAAACCCGCCCATGATACCCAGGGCCAGAATGAGGGTTGTAACCCCCAGAGCCATCCCGATCATCGTAGTACGGGAAATGAATGCTATAAACGGAACCCGATGTTTACCGAATAAATACCGTGTGGCAAGATAGCCCGTATAGGACACGAGTCAGTCTCTAAACCTAACCTTTGGATTCAGGACGCATTTGAGGAAAGAGCAGTACATCACGAATGGATTGATTCCCTGTTAACATCATAACCAGCCGGTCAAGACCCACTCCAACACCACCAGTAGGTGGCATTCCATATTCCATGGCCTGGAGAAAGTCTTCATCAACGGGTTGGGCTTCTTCATCCCCTGCCGCTCTCAATGCTGCCTGTGCTTCCAGGCGTTCTCTTTGATCAATAGGATCATTTAGCTCCGTAAAGGCATTGGCAAATTCGTTGCCAGCGATGAATAATTCAAAACGCTCCACAAAAGTACCATCGCTATCCCGTTTATGTTTTGCTAGGGGTGAAATAGCTTTTGGATATTCTGTTACAAAAGTTGGATGAATCAGATGTGGCTGAACCAACTCATCAAAAAGTGCATCCAGGAGTTGTCCATAGTTGGAATTACCTGGAGCATCGATATTATTGTCACGGCATACTTTGAGTAATTCGGCCTCATCTGCCTGTGAGAGATCAAGTTTTGCGTATTCTTGAACCAGGTCAGCCATGGTGGCTCGAATGAAGGGCTGTGTGAGATCAATATCATGACCATTAAATGCAAAAACCGTCTGATCTAGATCTTTTGCCAGATGTTTGAACAGTGACTCTACTTGATCCATTAGGTAGTAATAATCTACATATGCTTCATACCACTCAATGGCAGTGAACTCTGGATTGTGAGTTCGATCCATCCCTTCGTTTCTAAAATTTCTGGAAAACTCGAAAACCTTCTCAAAGCCACCAATGATCAAGCGTTTTAGATAGAGTTCATCTGCAATTCTCAAGAAGAGATCAATATCCAATGCATTGTGATGCGTTTTGAATGGTCGAGCTGATGCTCCACCATATAAAGGCTGTAGAATTGGGGTTTCTACTTCCAAGTACTCTGAATCATCAAAGAAAGTACGGATACTCTTATATATTTTGGCCCTTTTAACGAAAGTTTCCTTGACCTCAGGGTTGACAATGAGATCCAGATAACGTTTGCGATAACGCTGCTCCTTATCCTCGAATCCATCAAAGAGCTGACCATCTTTCTCTTTTACGTTGGGCAAAGGTCTGACATTCTTGGACAGCAAGGTCATTTCATGCACCTTCAAAGTCTTTTCCCCAGTGCGAGTAGTCATTAGTTCACCACTCACCCCGATAAAATCGCCTATATCTAAAGATTTGAACAGAGTATAGGACTCAACACCAATATCTTCACGACTCAGATAGAGCTGAATCCTTCCAGATCCATCCATAATATTGGCAAAGCTGGCTTTCCCCATGACACGTCGAGACATGAGTCTACCGGCCAGCCGGGTACCTGTCTGCCCCTGTAGTTCATCAAATTGATCCAATGCATCTTCAATTTTATGGCTCCGGTCATAGGTATGTGGAAAGGGATTAACACCCTCTGCGACCAGAGATTTAATTTTCTCTTTCCGCTGATCCATTATTTCGTTTAGGGTACGTTCGCTCATGAGGATTCTTTTCCCATTTGATTCAATAAAAATGCTTTGATAAAACCGTCTAATTCTCCGTTCATCACTGCCTGGATATTACCGGTTTCGTGTTTAGTTCGATGATCTTTTACCATGGTATATGGATGGAAGACATAGGATCTGATTTGATTTCCCCAGCCAATCTCTGTCTTGGAAGATGACATCTGGTCCATCTTGGCCTGCTCTTTTTCTTTTTCAAGCTGATAGAGTCGGGCTTTGAGCATCTTCATGGCCGTTTCTTTGTTCTTGTGCTGGGAACGTTCATTCTGACACTGCACAACAATCCCTGTCGGCGCATGGGTGAGTCTTACTGCTGAGTCAGTTTTGTTGATATGTTGACCACCGGCACCACTGGCACGATAGGTATCCACCCTGACTTCACTCATATCGATGACAATTTCTATCTCAGTCTCATAGATCGGATACACAAAAACGGATGCAAATGAGGTGTGACGACGAGATTGGGAATCAAAAGGACTGATCCGCACCAGCCTGTGAATACCATTTTCTGCCTTTAGATAGCCAAAGGCATAGTCACCTTTGACCTCAATGGTTGCATCCTTCAACCCTGCTTCATCGCCTGGCAGATAGTCAAGCGCTTTCCAGCTCCAGCCACAATTGTCGAAATATCGGGTATACATGCGGTAGAGCATTTCAGCCCAATCCTGAGATTCTGTGCCCCCTGCACCAGGGTGGATCGTGACGATACAATTGAGGGAATCGTCTTCATCACTCAATAGCTGACGCAGTTCGTAATCTTCCAGAGTTTTTCGAAAATTGTGTAGCGATCTTTTTAAGTCATTACTCAGGGACTCATCCTGATCTTCCAGTGCCAGCTCCATAAGGATGTCAAGATCCTCCTCATGCGTGAGAACATTCTCCCAATCAGATATCTGGGATTCAAGTAGATTAATTTGCTTTAAGGTTTGTTGAGCGTGGGCTTGATCACTCCAGAAATCATCTTTAACGGAAAGTGATTTTAAATCATCAAGACTGGATTGGACCTCAGCGAGGTCAAAGATGCCCCCTCAGCGTGTCGAGACGCTGCTTAAGTCCACCCATTTCATCTTTAATTTCTTCAAACATTTATTGTGTCGCTCTATCGTATAAATAGTATCCATTAATCAGAGTCACGGCCAGGTTGATATATGGAATAGCCGTACTTAATATTCTCCAGACAGTCCCTTTAACAATGATAGTATCATTGGGATATATTCTAGGAATATATTTATTATCCCCGGTTTCCAGAAATCTTTCAACGTTTGCGATGACCACTCTTGGCTCGCCCTCAGTTTCATTAAACCGCAGAATTCTTATGTTGTCAAGTTTTGCCATATTACTTGGACCACCAACATAACTAAGTATGGAAATAAGATCAGCATCGCTGGGAACTAACTTGACGCCAGGCTGCTTCACTTCACCCCATATTCGAATTGACATACTTAATTTTCCAGTTTCCGGATCAATGATGTAGCGTGGATCTGCGTTGCTCTGGTCCTTGTTTTGAGCCCAGGATACCTGGAACATCAACAACATTAGCAAACCCATGAATAAACGTTTTATCACTTTAAACCTCACATTTAACAAATAAACACTAGAAATGGTAACTAATCCCAATTTTTTGTACACCAGCCAGCTCATGCTGACTGAACGAGTAATCAATAATAAACTTTTTTAAGCCAATGCCAAGACCTAAGGAAGTTGCATTTCCATCGTGGCCAGCTCTGAGATAAATGGCCTCTTTCACAATAGCTTCCAACCCATATTGTTGAATATTCTTGTATCGTGAGTGCACTGATCGCGTCAAGGTTAGCTCGCTATGAAATTTCTCAATGTGCTGCGTGATGCCAACCCCTCTTACCAGCACCCGCTTAATGGCATCCTGGTGCTCTGTTGACCAATAAACCGGCGTATTCAGAATATCACTAAAAAATAGACCTATTGAAAATTCTGTATTCAACAGGACATCGGTCATTCCGGCTAAATCAAAATACAATTGTCCACCAAAGTCAAATCCAGAGCCCAAACCTCGATTATCCACTAAAATCTTATCAAGATACTTAATCGACAAGCCAACTGGCATGCGACAAGGAATTCTAAAGAATTTCCAACCCAGGTTGATCTCAAATTCGAAAGTTCTAGCGATAGAGAAAAATAGGGCGTCTTCTCTGTAATTGATCTTCTCCCCACGCCTATCCTGAAGAGAAAAGACTGAGTCTCTGCGAGCATTTGGTGAGAGGTTGGAAAGGTTTGGGCGCGCAAACAACCCGTCCACCATGCTATGCACCAGGGTCAAACCATAGTTATAATAGCCATTGGTTTTGAATTTAGCTTCCAGACCAATATTATTGGAAAGTGCTCCGAATTGATCATAAACTAGCACTAACTGTGATCCTGAGCTCTGGGCAAATCCAGCAGGGTTATTCATGGCATGACCACTATTCACGTTTGTAGCAACTGTACTATATCCCAAAGATTGAGTTTGCGGGTAATAGCTTGCCAGTAGAAATGCATCAGCATACTCACCTGCTCGGAGAGTACTTATTAAAAGTAGAAGGATAATAATTTGCCGGCGAAATATGCTCATCGGTTCTTAACCATTTTTCCTACGGGACCCAGTAATTCCTGGCCTTCGCTATTACCTCTTATGCGATAAAAATACATGCCATTTGCAACAAATTTCTCATCTCTATCCCTCCCATTCCAGGGGACTTCATGATAGCCAATGGCACCCAGCGGAATACCTACACGCGCATTGAATGCATCGATGCTATGTAGTTTATACCCTGAGAGAGTGAAGATTTCGATGGCAATGTCATCCAGGGGTTGTGTGAGTTCATATATGATTAGAGTCTCACCTTCAAAAGGGTTGGGGAAATTGCCATAGTCAATAATCTCGGCATCACTGGAGACGACACTGGTCAAATCCACCCTTTCAGACCAATTCCCCAAAGCATCAGCCACCCGGTATGAGATTTGATGCTCGCCCTCACTAAGCTCCAGGACTGAGGAAACACTCAAAATCAGCCCTCCCTTCGTGGTGTCACCCAACTGAATCTCTGTTGGACTTCCATCAACTAGAATTTCCACATGCCCATCGAACCAGGCAAAACCATTTTCATCTTCTGCGATGAGGTCAATCCTACTATTATCCAACATGTAGTCGCCATCAAAAAATAGCTGTCCCTCGATCATCATCGAAACATCTGGACCGGTATAGTTCTGCCTAACACCAGTAGCAAAAATTCCAGTGGTGTTGAACTCGAATCCTTGTGCACTTGTTGTTGGTGCCTGCCATGATTGAAGTGATAGAGGCTTCACGAAAACTGAACGATCCGATGAAATCTGGATTGAAATTTCTGATGTATTAGTCTCAATTAAGTAAAGCGTTGAATCCTTGAAAAGCGTTACTCCAGGAAGGGTTGATAACTCGTTTGTATAAGGAGCAACATGGATCCAAGTACTATCCGAGGCAGAAACTGTGAAGTTGTCATCTGACCAGAGCTTCAATGAATCTGAATTCACACCATCAAAACTGAGACCGATATCCGGCAAAATCTGAAAGAAGTCTGGCACCAAAAAGGTAGTAACTGAATTATCACCAGGTGTATTGTCTTGATTATTCAACAGTGAACTTTGAACAGTAACAGAATCATCCCCAAAAAGTGAGGGGATAAAGAGGGTGCCGTCGCCCCCCATCAGATTGACAGATTTCGATATGGATTGGGTATAGTTTGAGGCAAAAGATTCAAGCTCCAATATGGCCAGAACCTGGGGTGTCCCCTCCAGGGAGTACTCCAAAATGAATCCACACATATTACCAGCTGCGCCGATGGTTATGTCATTGAGTGATAAAGCTATAGCATCCGGTAGGTAAAGCCTAAAACTTGGAGACCGCTGGATATGTGTACCATTAGAAAATCCAGAGAATGAATAAGAAGTTGTACCGCTCCCAGCAAACATTTCAGAAGGTGGGGTGAAACTCCACCACTCACCCACTTTTTCCATCTGGTAAACACCCTGGTTACTTCCAGTATATGATATAATCATGCTGTCAATCGATACAGATTCAGAATGAAAACGAACCCTCAGCGGGATGCGCGTAGATTCAGACAGATCCGCAGCAGTTGGTGGAGTGTGTTCAAACCAATCCGAAGAAATTGAATAGGGAGCATAACCACTTAGTGCTGGTGATTCGAGGCCACGATCAAGCGTGAATATGGCTCGCCCCTCACCAATGGCTGAAATTTCGGGTTGACTAAAAATATATTGCCGAAGGTCACCGGTGTTATACTGATGAGGTTGAGTCCACCAGGGTTGACCGTCGGCATCAATTGGCAGAATCTTTATGTTTCCCTCAGGCTCTCCCCTATACCTCAGATCAATCTGATCTGCTGCACTATATATTGGAGATGCAGATTCTAATTCATTTGAAATTTCAGGAAGCACCAATCTCGTCGTTGGATCTCCCAGATAATTATATTGAAACAGCATGGAGGGTTTTAAATAGTCGTAGCCACTGTTTGCCAGAAAATACTCCATCCGTGCTGTATTAATGATCTCACCTACTGTAGCTCTCGTTTCAAGAAGTTGCCTGAGCATGGGTTGAATCATGAGAAAATCGTTAATAATCCAGCCAACACCTGATGAACCAAACCAACCAATTGCTCCAGATGGTGATTCAGTAAGAACAACTTCACCCAACCCGCGAGTCTGTGCAAACGAAGCGGTAAAACAGGTCATACTGGTTATAAATGCGGGCGGTACTTGTGGATCCAGATAATTTATGTCATCTCTTACAAAAAGTGAGCGATCTGCCCAGACTGCACCACCACCGTGTCCCAGAAAATTTATCAGCAATTTTCCAGCATTCCACTGCGTGATTAGTGAATCAGTATCACCCCAAAAGATTTGCCCCTCTGAATCACGATCGATAAAAATTCTAGAAGGCATGACTGTTTTTGGAATTGCATTCTTTAAAAGAGATTGTGTTTGAGTTTTGAATACTGGATCAAACCCTGCAATGGTTATTATTTCGTTCTGCCAGGCACCATAATTTCCCCCATTTCCGTATCGAATCAGCTTATTCAATGAAATCTCTAAATCTTCAGGATCACTACATGGGATTCTACCGATTTTGAGGTCAGGCAAATAATCTTCACCATTAATCAGCGAGTACCAATAATCTGCCTCAGCAGCACCCCACCCATATGTCTGCATATAAAATGTAGGCACATTTCGAATGTGAACATCACGCTTGGCCTGTTGAGGATTGGCTATTGCATCCCCCAGAAATAACACAAATTCAGGATGAGAAGGCCATTGGTTATTGGCATATCTCAAGAATGATTTTATGGCCAGAGGAGAACTGATTCCAGAATTGAATTCATCATAAATATCAGCAATAGATACTGCAATGGGGTTCCACCCTTCCTCCTCCTTAAACTGAAGATATTCTTCAAGACCATCCATAAAACCGGGCACGGCAATAATAATGAAGTCACCATCCTGCTCTCTGAGTGAAGCCACTGTATCGGCAACTATATCTAGAGGCTGCAACAAGCCCTCGGAACTGGCAACCCAGTAGTCAGGAGTAGCATCTGAACATTGATCCTGAAACACCAGACTGTAATCCGGATTTGTAGCATCCCAATTTTCTCGAATGCTGTAACCGGTAATTCTAGATAACCCTTCTTTATATATAATCAGTTCAGGTGAGGAAAATCCCTTCACTTCAAATTCGAGATTTGTAGAAGGGTTTATGTCAGATTTTCTGAATCTGAGGGCATCGTTGTTGGCCTTGAGCAAATGCTCGTATCCAATCTCAATCCAATTAAGCACGACTTTATCATAATTTCCTGGTTCTGTACTCACCGGGGCAAATATGGCCAATGTGTTATCGCCAGCTGTGGCAAGAATGTTATGGGATAAATTTAATGCTGATGGTGAACTGAGTTCGTACTCCTCCTGCTGAGTCCAGCTTCCATCACCGATTGAATTGTCATTAAGAAATGCATAAATGGTATGTCCAGATGTTTCTCCAGGGGTCTCACTGTAGGTCAGGCCATGGAGACCGATAGTAATCTCAACATTCTCACTGGAACCACGAAAGGGATCTGGCAATGAGAATTGAACCTCTTTTGTAACCCCGGAATTTACAGACTCCCAGAAGTAATGATCACGGGTTATACTCGGTAGGTCTGTATCTACCTGGCCCAGTCTTTCAAAATCATTGTCCTCTTCTATATGTTGTATATCCCAGAAAGTGGTTGGCCTGACAGGGTTAGATTCATTCAGAGCGCCTGATTCATCTACAAATCGTAGACCATTGTCTCCACCCCAATCAACCCAATAGACATTGATATCAGAAAATGGGTCAAAGTACTGAGATGAACCGCTGAAGAAATTCTGATGTCCAATAAAATCGAAATAATCACCCTCATCGAATTCGCCATCACCCCCATCGTGAATGTAAATGGGCTGTTCCTGCCCCTTATTCCTCAATTTGATGGACCGGCTTGAGATAAAGGATGCTGAGAATCCATCCTCCTGCGCCAGAGAATCGTAATAAATCCGATAGATACCATCCTGCAAGAGGCTGATTTTGAAAATCCCTTCGCCATATCCAGAATTATTCGATAACGCTTGAAACGGGGTGGAATGTCGAATTTTGTTTAAGTAAATATTATTGGTTCCAGTCATTAAATCTGAAGCAAGATCGGTTGTGATGAATACTTGAATTTGATCTGGGATCTCCCAACTCTGGGACAATTCGTTAAAAATAGCGCCGTGGACGTTGACAGCCCATAATTGGTAATCCGGCGTGTCGTCAATGAGTTTTAGATTCACCATTTGAGTAGAGTGAATGCCTTGAGTGGATATAGATTTATCAACTCCCTTAGCCATTTCCTGAACGGGGATAAATTGAACTGGATGTGAAATATACTCAGGGTTTATAACTCTGGTCTCAATTCCTGGTGGACCATTTTTGGTGTAGATCAATTTTGAGAGCACAGGGATGCTCAAACCAGATTCTGAAATCGTATTGTTCCAGTCAGGAAACTCCATCCCTGAGTCAGTAAATTTAATCCCATCATCCTGAGGCGTATTTAGTTGCCATTCAATTTGATTTGAGTGATGAGATACCACACTTTGAACAGGCGTGTTGCCTGAGACCGCAGACAGAATTGACCCAAACACCAGGGTCAGCAACAGCATTACTCGCATACTAGATGATAAGTGTGTTAAGAACTTTACGCAGCTGAATCTCATCAAGACCGCGTTTCATGATTCCATTATGGACATGTGAGAGTGTCCCAGTTTCTTCTGAGACTACCAGGATATGGGCATCCGTTTCTTCCGAAAGACCCAGGGCAGCGAGATGTCTTGTTCCCAGCTTCATTCTGGCCCCCTGAGGCTCTTCCGATAGGGGCAGAATACACTTGGCTGCTTCAATGACTTCATGGCTGATAATGATCGCACCATCATGCAGTGGTGAAGATGGGTTGAAAATAGAGACCAATAATTCGGCTGAGACACGTGCATTGATTGAGGCAGATTTCTCTTTAATATGTTTTAAGCCGACTTCGCCTTCCATCACAATTAACATACCCCACTTGCGATCCTGGCAGGTGAGCACAGCATTAACAATTTCACTGACCATTGCCAGATTCTTTACTCGGAATAAAGTTCTGACAAAGGGGTTTTGTCCTAAATAGATAAGCACACGTCTTAACTCAGGCTGAAATAAAATTACAGCAGCAATAACCCAGACAGTGGAAAGGTTCGAAAGAAACCAGGACATACCATGTAATTCTGCCCAGCGAACAATCACTGAGAGTAGGGTCAATATCAATATACCGGACAATAACTGAGCTGCTCTTGTACCTTTAAAAATTTTGTAGAGCGAGTACAAGACGAATGCAACAGCCATGATATCCACCAGGTCGTATACACGAAAAGATATGAATGCGATGGAGAATAATTCAAAACGCCAAAAATTTATTGCTATGGCACCAACCAGTAGCCCAATGAGGATGTACAGAATGTTCTTTTTATCAGACATTAGCGCAATTTAAACCGAATGCTTTTGAATGGCAGTGAAGATATCAAGAAGTTGTAGAGTTTCTGCAACGTCATGTACACGGAAAATGTAGACATCTTGAATGTAGGAGGCAATTACCGCGGCCAGTGAACCGCCGATGCGACGGTCTGGATCAGAAGCATCAAGCATCCCGATGAAAGACTTGCGTGATGCACCCAGCAGCAGGGGCCTGTTACAGGTATGCAGATGGCCAATATTCGCTAATATATTAAGATTATCTTCAAGCCGTTTCCCAAACCCAATTCCTGGGTCAAGGACAATTCGCGATCCAGGTATGCCTGCAGATTTGGCGGCTTCAAGTCTTTCCATAAAAAATTGCTGGATTTCACTTATAACGTGATTGTATTCAGGATATTCCTGCATGGTGGCTGGAATACCCTGCATATGCATCATCACATATCCAACTTGACTTTGAGCAATAAACGGTAACATCCGCTCATCATGTTTACCAGCCGAAATATCGTTCACAATCTGCGCACCCGCTTTTACAGCAGCCTGGGCTACTTCAAATTTTTGCGTATCAATTGAAATGATGGAATCAGTTTGTGCAGCCAGAGACTCGATTATCGGTACTACTCGAGACATCTCTTCCAGGAACGGCACAGGTTTAGCTCCCGGACGGGTAGACTCACCACCGATATCGATGATATCTGCACCATGGTCAATTAGTGACAGTCCTTTCTCAACCGCATCCTGGCTTGTAAAATACTTACCACCATCACTAAAAGAATCAGGAGTAACATTTAGAATGCCCATGATGAGGGGCTTACTAAAATGGTACTCCTTATTTTTAATTGACCACAAAGGAACTTCTCTCTTTGATACTGATATATGCTCAGTCATAAAAGGAAGCGCTCTGTAATTTTTATTCTTTTATTCCATCCTGGGCAGGCTTGTCGGTTTCAGGTGATTCAGATGAATCAGTCGGTTTGGTTGATTTGGGTGCCCTCGGTTTTCTAGGTGCCCTTGGTTTACGAGCCGGTTTAGCTTCTTCAATCGGTTCTTCAACAACCTTTTCTTTTACGACTTCCTTGGCCTGTTTTTCAGCAGGTTTGTCCTCACCCTTGGGCTTTGGATTTCTAGATCTCTGATCCTCGGGACGTCTTCTCTGATTGCCTGAACGCTGTCTTCCACGTTGAGGCTTTGAATCCTTTGAGTCATTAGATTCAGTTTTTATCCCCAGTAATCGATCCAGCTGTCTTCCATCTATGCTTTCCTTCTCAAGAAGAAGGTTAGATATGGATTCAAGCTTATCTCTATTTTTTGTGATAATATCTTTGGCCTTTTTGTATGCCGTGTCAATTATCTTACGTACTTCAGCATCTATCTTCTTGGCCATATCCTCACTGAAATCACGGTGCATACCCAAATCTCTGCCGATAAAGATTTCCTCTTTTTTCTGGCCATAGGTCATGGGACCCATTTTGTCACTCATGCCCCATTCAGTGACCATCTTACGTGCCATGGCTGTGGCACGTTCTATATCATTGCCTGCGCCAGTTGTCATTTGATCAAGCACGACTTCCTCAGCCACACGACCACCCATAAGAATGGCTAGCATGCCCTCCATATAGTCTCGAGAGTAGTTGTAACGATCATCAACCGGTAATTGTGCAGTTAAGCCAAGTGCTCGGCCCCGAGGTATGATTGTGACTTTGTGGACAGGATCTGTGCCAGTTGTCATGCGAGCAACGAGGGCATGACCAGCTTCGTGAACGGCAGTGGTTCGTTTCTCTTTTTCGTTGATGACCATACTGCGTCGTTCGGTACCCATCATTACCTTGTCTTTGGCATTCTCAATATCGATCATGGCTACATTCTGTTTTTTATGCTTGGCAGCCAACAGAGCAGCTTCATTAATGAGGTTTGCTAGATCCGCACCGGACATACCTGGTGTTCCCTTGGCGATGATATCCAAACGTACATTTTTAGCCAATGGGATGTTCTTCGCGTGTACCTTGAGAATAGCTTCTCGTCCACGCACATCAGGATTGTCTACTGTAATGCGTCGATCAAAACGACCGGGACGCAATAAGGCTGAGTCTAATACATCAGGACGATTTGTAGCCGCAAGAAGTATTATATTGTCAGTGGTCTCAAAGCCATCCATTTCAACCAGAAGTGCATTCAGGGTTTGCTCACGTTCATCGTGACCACCACCGAGACCAGCACCTCTCTGGCGACCTACTGCATCAAGCTCATCAATGAAAATGATACATGGTGCATTTTTCTTGCTCTGTTCGAATAGATCACGAACTCTGCTGGCTCCCACACCTACAAACATCTCTACGAAATCCGCGCCACTCAAGCTATAGAACGGTACAGAGGCCTCACCTGCTACTGCTTTTGCCAGAAGTGTTTTACCTGTTCCAGGAGGGCCAACTAACAGTGCACCCTTGGGAATCTTTCCACCCAATTTCTGAAAACGATTGGGGTGTTTCAAGTACTGAACAATTTCGCGAAGCTCGTCTTTTGCCTCTTCACAGCCCGCAACATCTTTGAACGTAGTTTGGGGCTTTTCATTATCAATGACCTTGGCTCTACTTTTACCAAAGGAGAATATGCCCTTGGTCCCACCACCAGATTGCATACGGCGCATGAGGAAGAACCAGAAAAAGATGATCAAGAACCAGGGTAGTATCTGGAATAAATAATCCAACCAATCACGGGTTTCATCCTGAAACTCATATTCAATCCCCATTTCATCCCAGACAGCAGTTACTTCACTATCAATGGTGGGTGATAATACGACCCAAAATTTGGTGTATTCTGTTACTACTCCATTTATTTCAGTGGTTTCTGGAATCTTTAAGACACCATGGAACTGATTTTTGATCAGGACAGCTGATTCAATTTTACCATCCAGCAGCAATTCACGATACTCAGTATAAACCAGCTTTTTAATTGGCTCAGAATCAGTGTTTAAAATCTGAGCAAAGAAGAATACTGAAACCAGTATTGCTACCCAGAGTAGCGTAGTTTTCAGTCCTTTTTGCCAGTTTTCATTGCCCTCAGCAGGACGAGTAATTTTGATGTTCGTGGATTTTTTTACCGGCGCCGGCTCTGAACGCTTCGGTCTGTTATCATGTCTTACATTTTTGTTGTATGGTTTTCTGGGCGGTCTGCGGCGTTGATTGGATTTATTCTCATTTCGTCTGGGACCTCTATCCTGGTTGCGCGGCGACCTATCCGTATTACGTGTAGGTTTCTTATCTGTACTCATTTATATCCTTTTACAAATTCATATTTTCTGGAAAAGCCCATATGGATGGGAGATTCCTAAATTTTTGATCCAGATCCAATCCATATCCGACCAGGAATCGATCTGCGACCTCAAAACCAACGTACTCAGCGTCAAATTTCAGCTTGAGACATTCAGGTTTTAACAACAATGATGCAAAGGTGACTGAACTTGGTTGATTTTCCAAAATGCGATGCTTTAGAAAGCGGGCTGTAAGACCACTATCAATTATATCTTCTACGATAATTACATCTCTATCCGTAATTATGCAGCTGATATCCTTCAGCAAGCGAACGGTTCCTGAAGATTGCGTGCCTGAATGATAGGAAGAAACTTTTATAAAATCAAATTCACAATCGATGCTAAGTTTCTTTGCCAGATCAGAGAGAAAAAATACTGAGCCATTCAATACACCAATAAGAATTGGAACCCGGCCCGCATAATCTTCTGATATTTGCTTGGCCAGTTCATCAACTCTTGCGGCAATAACCTCTTCAGAATAAATCTCCTCCAGTATCTGACCGGTATATTTCCCAAAATTTTCAACAACACGTGTTCTCATTCAATCGTTCCTTCTTGGAATTGAACTCTAATGCAGTGCCTATGTTCATTTTCTTCGTTTAATGATAGATCTTTGATCATCCCCCGATGCGCTGTGCGAATGCCAGGCACCCAGATAATCTCATCTTCATATTCCATAACCGGGAAGTATTCCTTCAGGTGGGGAGCAACGCGGGCTGACTGCAATATCTGATTCACAGATGCACTTTTGCCAGATTCGTCGATCGTCATCTTGTCTCCCCTCTTTTTGGGTCTAATTCTATAACTATCAGGATGGTGTTGATACCAGAAAAAACTGGGATCACTAAGGTTTCTACCAATGATAGATGCACAGAATTCAAAGCGGAAAAAAGGGAAAAACACTTCCCTGGCGGCAGTCATCAGACAGTCAATCCAAATCAAAGAAGATTTTTTCATGAAAATCAGGTGACTCCGATCACGTACAACATTTATTGATCCGGGGAGTTGTATTTCTTTGCCAATAGCGTCATCACCCAGCAAGGATTTCAGTGCCTGGAAATGAGTAGATGATAATCCCTGGGGCTTTAAAGAAATTGATTGATAAGCTCTGTCAAAAATCACCTTTTGAATCGGCGAAAAATAGTCGGAGAGCTTTCCCATTCCTAATGCTATTTTATTGTGCATATCATGTCTAAACTCTTTTATATCAACATCTTCTATCAGGTCTTCCAGCATTTCATTTAATGTTGAACTTCCTAGAACAATCCTCCTAATCGTGGCTTCGAAGTCACCCCTATTCTCCAGAGACAGTTTTGGGATAATATGTGCTCTGATTTTATTCCGGAGAAAATTGATATCGCTATTGGATTCATCTACCTGGAATTCAATACTATTTTCTGAGGCAAAGGACAGAATATCCTCACGAGAATATTTGAGTAGAGGTCGTATAAATCCTGCACCAAAATCAAAAGTTCCAGCCAGGCCACGGATACCAGATCCGTGATATAGATTCATGAGTACGGTCTCAAGCTGGTCATCCAAATGCTGGCCTGTAGCAATGAAGTCAAAACCTAAGTTATGTTTTAACTCCATAAATGTGGTTCGTCGTCTGCGACTACCTGCCTCTTCTATGCTCAAAACATGCTCTTTGGCATATTGGGCAATATCTTCAGATACGATATGAACTCCATGCCCAAGGTCTTCACCAATTTTTTTAACGAAGTGCATATCCGAGTCACTTCGTTCACCTCGCAAGCCATGGTTGAAATGAACGACTGCGAGCTGAACATCTGGAATTTTTGATAGCAAGTGGAGGAGCACTACAGAATCCGGCCCGCCTGAGCAGGCGACCAAAACCTTCAGGTCCCTATGAGACCAAGGAGATGACTTAAAGTGCTTGTTAAATACTTCCTGAGTTAGCATAAACTAAAAGCGACCCCTCTTATGCATATCAGGAGTCGCCCTTTGAATTATCTTATTTAGCCTGAATATTAGACTTCATCAAAAAACCAATCGGATAGTGATTGAATCTTTTGCTCATATGAATTTGGATACATCAACCAGGTCGCAGCTGAGATGGAACTTAACAATGAATTCCCATCCTGAGGGGTGAAGCAGTATCCAACCAGTTCCCTGCCCCCATCGATGAGGTGCAAGCTGGGAGTAGAGATGACGGTCTGATTGAGAATTCGGCCATAGTGTCCATGGTCGCGACCAAATGAGAATACCTGACTGGATAATTTCTTCTCAGTGACGGCTATGAGCGGATTTGACTCCAAAATTTCCATGACCTGGGCCATAGTCATGGCCTCTTTCATTTTCAAATTGAAATGCACAATATGCATGTATTGCGTATTCAATTTCATGGCTGAGGAGAAGATATTGAGGTCATAACCAAGCGTTTTGAACAAGTTAGCTGCATCCTTGGCGTGATGTGTACCATAACGTTCAGATGAATGAGCACCCACTTCAGGTGCAGGAATAAAATCATTGGCCTGACTCAGGTCATTTGCGCGTCGAATCATCACAAAGCGACCGTCTAATAAATTTTCCGGATCGCCATTATGCAACCCAACGGTCTTTACCAGCGTGGAGAGATTGTGTGTATTACACGAAACCACTTGAAGAAATCTATCTTCACCGTGAATCAATGATTCATCATTAATCCCACGGGCATATGGCTTTCCAAAACCAGTTTCACTTCCCTGGGCAATAAAGCCTGCAGTATTGTGATCATAATTATGATAATACTTCACCTTGTTTTTGTGCCCCACCCCCTTGGGTGTACAATCAATGACAACTGCCGCTCTATCAATGGCTTCAATCGTTGAAAATGCTGGGGTAAACCCTATCTCCTTGAATCCTTCAAATGCTTCTTGATCAGTAACCAGCCGAGCACCACGTTTCAGAAGGCGACAAACCTTGGCATGTTCACCTTGTAAGGGAGTTCTCTTGTGGAAAGTGATTTCATCAATACCAAGACTCGATTTATAGTCCGACAGAAGCCCAATTAGCGGTTCTCCAATAGTTCCAGTTCCAACGACGTGAACGATTTTTTTTGACATGACTTTCCCCGGTTATTTTTTGGAGTCAATTAGCTCTTTTAAAAGTGTCATTTCCTGACTCAGGTGATCCACTTTTTTATTCATGTACCATGTAAAACCGAATATTCCCAGCCAGATGAAACTGTAGGCCAGAAAAAGATAGACAAAGGCATCCATTTACAGGATCTCCATTTCTTTGAACTGTTTATTTACTAAATCTTCCAATACAAGCAGCTGATATCGTTTTCTCATCAGGTATACATAAAGCAGTGTGAATGTTGCCAGGGAAAACATGAAAACAAAAAACATGGGCGCTGCCAGGCTCCCGTCACCGCTGGCCATTACTGCCTTGGGATGCTGTGTTTCCCACCAGCGAATTGAGTAATAGACGATGGGTACATCGATAAATCCAATAATACCAACCACAGCCGATAAATTTGCGCGTTTACTGCCATCAGGTAAATATCGACGGAGCATGAGATAGGCAACATAGATCAACCAGAGCACCAACGAGGAGGTCAGACGAGTGTCCCAGGTCCACCAGATTCCCCAAACTGGCTTGGCCCAGATGGGTCCGGTTATCAGCACCAATGAGATAAATAGCACCCCAATTTCAGCTGAAGCGACGGATATAAGTTCCCATTTACGATTTCTTGTTGACAGATATGCTACACTTGAACAAAAAACTACGAAAAAGGCTAAAAATCCCAACCAAGCACTGGGAACATGAAAGTAAAATATTCTCTGAGCAATCTGTTCTGCTGCGTTTGATGCTTTAATGGGTGGTACCCAACTAAATATCAAAAACATACAGCCCAAAAATGCAATAAGCAGAATAATCAGCAATGACTTATCTATAGTTGATCTCATGAAGTTGCCTTTAATTTGTTGAATTCAATTGAACAATCCACTCTAATCTTCCAGAATGAAATCGAAAAGCATATACGATAAAGTGAAAAAGATGACATCAAACGCGCCCACACGTAGCAACAGTGGATAAAACGCAGGAGTCACCTCACCACTCACCACCATACCGGTCAGTGTAACTGACCAAATGATGATTGGGGATACCAGGGGCCAGAGTAACATTGAAAGTAAAATCTGCTGATTACGTGTATGTACAGCCACCGCTGACAAGATGGTGCCCAGACTGGTAAATCCGATAGTTCCCGCCAGAATCACAGGGATTAGCTTTAACATCTCAAGTGACAGCTGTAAATCATAAAAAATGATGAATATGGGAAAAATTAGGGCTTCAAACATGAGCATGATCAGGGTTACACTGAGGAATTTTCCCACATATATTTGCCCACCATCAACTGGCATCAACGCCATGGCCCTAAGATTTCCATTTTCCTTTTCTAGGGCAAATGACTGATTCAGCCCAAACATCCCGGAAAATACAAAAGCAACCCATAGAAGTCCCGGGGCTATTTCCAGCATAACTAACCTGGAAACCTCAAATGTAAAATTGAAGATAACAAAGATTAGCAGCGAGAAAATCCACATGGCCAGAATGCTTTCCTTTGAGCGGAATTCCATCCTGAGATCTTTTTTGAGAATGGCCAATGCGGCGCGCATCATGAGTCATCCTCCCCGCCAATAGCCGAAAAGAATTCACTTCGTAACACATCAGGAGAGGTTTCGGCCATCACCCCATCTTTCACGATTCTGTGTTTTGCTATGACCACATAGCGATCTGATAATTCCTGGGCTGTATGCAGATCATGAGTGGTCAAAATTATGGTCCGGCCCAATTCCTTCTGGGATTTTAACAGAGAAATCAGCATACCAATAGCATGTTGATCCAGACCAGTAAATGGTTCATCAAGAAGTAGGAGTGCAGGCTGATGTAACAACGCTCTGGCAATTGTCAGGCGCTGGGTCATTCCCCTGCTATATGTGCTGACCAAATCGAATCTACGATGCGTTAGTTCCACATCATTGAGAACTTCCTGAATGCGTTGCGTTGCATCAGCTAGCTCATATATCTTTGCATAATACTCAAGATTTTCAACAGCAGTGAGATTACCATATAAAAACATCTCGTGTGAGATTACTGCCAGCTTGGCTTTGTTATCATGATCGCTTGGATCTGTACCAAACAAAAGCACTGAACCTTCACTTGGTCGTGAGACACCGCTGATAATATTGAGTAAAGTAGTTTTCCCAGCACCATTGCGACCCAGGATACTTACAAATTCACCTGGGTTGACAGATAGGTTGACCGAACGTAAGGCAATGATACGCCCAAAATCTTTAGACACATTGTCTACCTGTAAAGCAGGTACTGACAACTATTTGATCCGATCCAGGGTTTTGTAAACAGACACAAGCCTGTACAATACTTTATCACGTTCAGAACTATCCTTATCAGTACTAGCATATTGTTTCAGGAGCGCAATTTTCTGCTCCTTTAGCATCAGAATTGATTCCTGTTTCATATCTTCATTTTGTTGGGTTACAGACATGAACAGTGCAATCAACGCGGCCAGAATTAACACACCCGAAATTGCCAGCTCCGTGCTCAAGTCCATTCTGCTTTCTACAACAATCCGACCTGTATTTTGCTGGTGGTTCGCGTGCTCCTCAGGAGCTGTTTCAGAAATACCCTGTCCCGAAACCTTAAACTGTAGAGTAGTTCCCGCTTTAACACCATTTATGGAGTAAATGGCCAATCCGTTCTCGTTATCGGTACCCTCCCTGGAAAGTCCGGAGCCACTGATATTCAAGTCCATCGGCATTGTATAAACATGATAATGATCGACGTCATATCCAATCTTTTCAATCACCTCGCCGGCTGAATTGTCATAGGGCAGATAATAGGACATGTCAATCTGGGATGTACCTGGTTTCAAAGCATAGGGCAATACTTGTCCATCTTCAGTCTGAATAGGTTGCGAGTTGAGGGGCATAGTGCCATTTTTGAAACTGACATTTTCTACTTCAGTCACATTTTCAGGAAGGAACACCTTCACCACACCAGGTGACTTGAAATACGAAACAGGTGGGTTTGATACATTTTCCAGATCAAGTAATTTTCGGATGTATAATTGGGTCTCAAATGCATAGATCACAAAGTATGAGTCCACCGCTTTTACGGAAGTTGCTTCTGGTTCTGTATCATAAACAGTTACTGATGTTTCCCAGGCACTTACACCGGCAGTAGGCACAAACATTTCAGAATAGGTAATACCATTTAGGGTAGCACGGATTAGATATTGACTCTGCCCCTCAGAAGTGACATCACTGAAAGTTGTTGACCCCGTCACATTGGCGGCAGCGGCAGTTTCAGCCATACCAGAGGATAAATCCATCAAGGCAACACGATCTGCATTTCCTTTGGTATTGTTAGTACCATTTATGATGTTTACACGCAAGTCTCCAGCGTTCAGGATGCCAGCCAGTAAGATTGACAGGAGGAGGTGTTTTATCACGATGCGATTCATGACAGCTCCTTTCCACATTTCATGCAGAACTTGGCCTCTGGGAGATTTTCACTACCACAAGACGGGCAATTTGATTGCTTTTTAATCTTTTTCTTGGCCTTTGTTTTTTTGCCAAGATTGGATAGGTCATTTTGGATACGGTCCATGAGACCTGCAGTCTTTTGACCCTCAATTTTCTCTATTACCCGACCTGCTTCACTGAGAAATGATGCACGGATACTGTTAAAATCCTTTTCGCTTAACCGGCCCATGGCAAAATCAAATTCGAGATCTGCGATATTACCATAGACTCTCTGTTTGCGATCAGCAAGTTCATCTGCTTCCACATACAGTGATACCCAGGTGCTGTCCTTTTTGAAGAGGGGTACGATGGCCCAGATGAGAAAAGCCACTCCTGTGAGATAGGCCAGATAACTCATTTTGCACCTCCCGATTTGGACTCACGATAATTCGGGAGCATAGCGAAAAGTGTTCCCACCACAAGGATGAAAGCACCAATCCAGACCATTGAGACAAATGGATTTCTGTAAACTTGCACGATGACTTTTTCACCGTCATTGCTCATTCCAGAGAGCACAGCATAAATATCTTCACGAAGTGTTGTATAGATATCAACTTCTGTGGAAGGCTGTTCTGATGCAAAATAATAGCGCTTCTGAGGACTTATGGTTGAAATGAGACGTCCATTGCGGGACATTTCCATTATCAACGTTTCTGCGGAATAGTTGTCATTTTGATCATGAATGATTTCGATGGCTTTAAAATCGTAGGGGCCCAATTGAAAGGAATCACCTTCTGCAACTTCAGCTCTGGTCTCTGAGTTAAAGGCATTACCTGTGAAACCTATAAACATGACAACCATAGCCACATGAATGATATAACCACCATACCTTCTGGTATTTTTCCTCGAAAGCATATACAATGCTTTGAGAAAATTTTCACCAGAATTCTTTCTCCGGACCATGGCCCCTTTGATGAACTCAACTACAATAGTCCACATGACAAAAAAGGAGATGGCGAATGAACCAAGGGCCCAGCCATCTTTGACACCAACAAAGAACAAGATGATAACAAGAACTACACTTCCTAATATTGGATAGCCAAAACTACGCTTCATGGTTTCAACAGAAGTGTGCCTCCAGGCCAGAAGTGGCCCTACTCCAGTAAGGAGCAACAATGCCAGCCCAATGGGAATCATAATATTGTTGAACCAGGGAGGTCCCACAGTGATTTGATCGCCAGTGAAAATTTCACTGATAACAGGAAATAAGGTTCCCCATAGTACGGCGATAGTGGCTAACAGGAAGAGCAGATTATTGAAGAGGAAACCACTTTCTCTAGATACCAGAGATTCCATTTCCTCATCCGGTTTAAGGTCTTTCCTTCTATAGAGCAGTAAAAGGATACTGAGAATTGTAGATAGGCCAATAAACACAGCAAAGGCTGGTCCCAGACCTGAATTGGCAAAGGCATGTACCGAGCTAACGATTCCACTACGGGTTAAGAAAGTGCCGAATACTGAAAGTAGATAAGTTGAAATGACCAGCGCCATATTCCAGACTTTGAGCATACCCTTGCGCTCTTGTATCATTACCGAGTGCAAATACGCAGTGGCAGTCAACCAGGGTAAAAGGGAAGCATTTTCCACTGGATCCCAGGCCCAATATCCGCCCCATCCAAGTTCGACGTAAGCCCATTTACCACCTAGCACAATACCGACAGACAGAAAGCCCCAGGTTGTTAAGGCCCAACGTCTGGTAGTATGGATCCAGCCTGTACCAAGCTTACCAGTTATCAAGGCAGCGATGGCGAAAGCAAAGGGGACTACAGAGCCTACATAACCAATAAAAAGTATGGGTGGATGAATGATCATGGCAGGATGCTGGAGTAGAGGATTAAGGCCACGCCCATCCTGCACCGCAAATTCCTGCAGTGTATTTCCAATTTCCTGATACAAGGTTTCGAATGGGTTCGCAATAAAGACACTCAACACTGAGAAAAAGGTCATGGTGATTGCTATGGTAAAGATGACATAAGGCATGATGTCATTGTTCTTGTGACGATGTTGATAAGCGACAATCGCACTGAACATGGTTACAATCCAGGTCCACAGCAAGAGCGAGCCGTTGTGTCCAGCCCAAAGTGCCACCATTTTATAAAACAGTGGTAAGGCAAGGTTGGTGTTGCTGGCGACGTATTCAATTGAAAAGTCGCTGGTTACCAATAAGTATTCCAGCGCAAGAACGGCCAGGGTTGTTACTGCAAAGGCCGCATAGGCACCACGTCTGGCAGCTTCAAGCAAACCACGGCGCTTGGTTACCCCAGCTGCGTAAGCTGTCAGTGCTGTAAAGACACTTATTGGGAATAGAAAAAAGAGAAGGATATTTCCTAGATCAGCCATGTGCTAAATCCTATCTGTATATATTTGTTTAAACTTCTGGGGATGTGTAATCTGCTTCGTACTTCGAAGCACATTTTGCCTGGATGCGTTCTGCGTGAAAGATGCCATCATCTTTTAGCTTGCCTGAGACGATAACTTCTGCATCCATTTCGTTGTTGAAAGTGTCAGGTATTGGATCCTTGCCGATGTAATGGATTTCCAGCTCAGAATTACCTTCCACAATTGTAAAATCCAAATCCAGATTATTACGAACAATGCTGCCCTTTTTCAGATCGCCGTTTACTTTCAGCGTTAATGATTTTGCTCTCTCACCAAGCATGTGCACTTCACTTACACTTTTGGAGTATGACATGGTTGTATCTTCTTCCATGCCCTGGACAGCTAAAAGAATCACCGCCAGAATGATGACGACTGAACCGATGACAAATTTGAGTTTATTTTTATTCAAGGTGAGGAACTCCTATTTATGATTTGAAGATATTAAGTAATTTATCTTTCCACCCTGTTTTTGGTGGTGAAAGGTCAACTGGATATACATCTATGGGTTTTCCAGCTAAAATTTTTCCTGGGTTGTCTTTGAGCAGTAAATTTGCATATTCTACACCGTATCTCTCTGTTAAACAATCATGTCCGGGTTTTGAATAAAGTGGTCGAGACTCCAGATTATGGCTATCACTCCCCACGAGGTGAACAGCATCCCTATCAAATAAAAAGTTTGCTAGTTTTTCAGTGTTGGGTCCCAGACTACCTAAGAAGGAACCGATATCAAGCTGTGTGGGACAACCCATATTTATGAGTTCCTCCAGCCTTTGAGGGTCGCGCTGCCAGGGTTTAATACGTTCAGGATGTGCGATAATGGGTGTAATGCCCTTGCGTGTGATATCATAGATAATCCGCTCGAGATTATTTGGAACTGAATGAAACGCGAATTCAAGCAATAGATATTTTTTAGCAATGAGTACATCAAGTTCCTCAAGGATAATGGGCAACATATCCTGATAGCGAACTTCAGCTGCAACCGTAACCTTAACTGGAAGATCGTGTTCATCCAATAGACCAAGAACAGTTTGTTTGCCTGCTTCTATCTTATCCTTCCATGGTTCTGTGCCCTTGATGATATCAGCCTCATATAGGTGAGGCGTCAACACCAGATGCTGCACACCTTGTCTTACCGCCTCCTGAAGCATAGATAGTGCCACATCATCATTTTTGGCACCGTCATCTACTGCGGGGAGCATATGATTATGAATATCTATCATATCAGTTCAAAGGCATTTAGAAAATGGGGGTTTCTGTGTATGTGCCATAAACCACTTTCATGGCGTCAACCATTTCACCCAGCGTAGCAGATTGCCGTACTGAATCTAACAGTGGAGGCATAACGTTGCTTCCAGTTTTACAGGCGAGTGTGAGATCTGACAAAGCCTTGTCAGTCTTCACTTGATCTCTTTTTGCACGGAGCGCCCGCACTTTTGACACCTGATCCAACTCGACTTGCTTGTCAATTTTTAAAACGGGAATGTCTATAGTTTCATTTTCACGTTTAAATGCATTAACACCTACAATAATTCTTTGCTTGGAATCATATTTTCGCGCTACTTCATAGGCGGCATTGCCAATTTCGCGTTGAAAATAGCCAGATTCTATGGCGGGGATGACACCGCCTAATTCGTCAATGGTTTCAAAATACTTCTCAGCTTCAGTTTCCATCTTGTCAGTCATGGCTTCCACATAATAAGAACCACCCAGTGGATCGATAGTGGACCCTACGCCTGTTTCAAAAGCTATGACCTGTTGGGTTCTCAACGCAATTTCTACACTCTTTTCTGTGGGGAGCGCTAAAACTTCATCCATGGAGTTAGTGTGTAATGACTGCGTTCCTCCCAGGACACCGGCTAACGCCTCATATGCGGTTCGGACAATGTTATTTTCTGGTTGAGGCGCTGTCAGGCTGTGACCAGCTGTTTGTGTGTGAAAACGTAGCATCCATGACCGTGGATCCTTGGCTCCATACTTATTCTTCATCCGCTTGGCATAAATACGTCTTGCGGCCCTGAATTTTCCAATTTCCTCAAAGAAATCGATATGCGAATTAAAAAAGAAACTCAATCTACGAGCAAATTTGTCTACATCCAGCCCACGTTCTATGGCTGCCTCGACATAGGCGAATCCATCAGCCAGTGTGAATGCAAGTTCTTGGGCTGCGGTTGAACCTGCCTCGCGGATATGATAGCCAGAGATTGAGATGGTATTGTAGGCCGGCATGTGGTCTGTGCACCATTCAATCATATCGGTAATAATGTGCATTGAGGGCTCAGGCGGGAAAATGAACTCTTTTTGCGCGATGTATTCTTTTAGAATATCATTTTGCAACGTACCATGCAGTTTTTCTGACGACACTCCCTGACGCTCACCAACTACAATATACATGGCCAAAAGAATAATGGCGGGACCATTGATGGTCATTGAGGTTGAAACCTGATCCAGGGGTATGCCCTCAAACAGGGTCATCATATCTTCAATCGAATTTATTGAGACACCACAATGCCCCACCTCACCTAAGGAAAGTGCATGATCAGAATCATAGCCCATCAGGGTGGGCATGTCAAAAGCGACACTTAAGCCCGTCTGCCCCTGTTCCAGGAGAAATTTGAAGCGTTTATTGGTGTCTTCAGGTGTACCAAATCCGGCAAACTGACGCATAGTCCATAGACGACCACGGTACATGTTGGGGTGCACACCACGGGTGAAGGGGTATTCACCCGGAAAACCCAATTCTTCCATATATGCTTCGAGATCCTGACGATCTTCATCTGGCAAATACAGGAGTTCATTCTTTAATCCAGATACAGTGTCGTAATCGTATTCACGTTCTCTGGCATCAGAAACTTTCTGTTTCCAGCGCTGCAAACCGTCTTGGTAACTATACTCTGACATTGTGAGTCTACCCCACCTTTACTTTAGTATTTTCAAAATTGAAGCTGAAATATCCTCGGGAGTAAGTTTTACCTCTGCCAGCAATTGTGCGCGGGAACCGTGCGTCACAAAGCGATCTGGCAAAGTATGTGTATGAATTGCGGCTGCACCCTTAACCGAGGATGCGAAGGCCTCCATGGTCTGAGCAAGGCTTCCTGGATAATTGTTTTCTTCAACCACAAATACATGCTTGTATTTTTTAAGTAAGGCTTTGAGTAATTCTTGGTCAAATGGTTTTACAAACTTCGCATCGACATGTGCAGCCTCAACATCTTTTGTTTTCAAAAGTTTAACACTTTTAATGGCAACACTATTCATCGAACCAACGGCAATTATCGCCGTATCCTTACCCTCTGAAATTGTTTCCCACTTCCCTATTTCAAGCGGTTTGCTTTTGATAGTTTTGCGGTTTTTTTCGGCTGATGCTTTGGGATACCGGATAAAGAAAGGCCCCTCATCATAAGCCAGCGCTGTCTGCATGAGGTGGCGCAGTTCTTCGCCATTTCGGGGTGCAGCCACAATCACTCCTGGAATACTTGAGAGATAAGATAAATCCAATACTCCATGATGTGTTGGGCCATCCTCACCCACCAATCCAGCACGATCCAACATAAAGATCACCGGTAGCTTCTGAACGGCAATATCATGAACCAGCATATCATAGGCTCGCTGTAAAAATGTTGAATATATTGCTACAAAAGGTTTTAGTCCCCGAGCAGCCAGCGCTCCAGCGAAGGTAACTGCATGCCCCTCGGCAATACCCACATCATAAAAGTGATCAGGATGCTGCTCTGCAAATCCTGACAAACCGGTTCCATCACGCATGGCGGCAGTAACGGCCACGATCCGTTTGTCTTTTTCAGCAAGTTTTATCAGCTCATCCCCAAAAACATTCAGAAAGGGGGCTACTTCCTTTTTTACAGATTTTTGATTTGGTTTTGCAGCAGGTCCAATTCCATGGAATTTTGCAGGATTCTGCTCAGCCTGTGCATAGCCCCGCCCTTTTTTAGTAATGATATGCAACAATACCGGGCTGTTGATATCCTTGATGTTCTCCAGGGTTGAAATCAGCAGAGGCAGGTCGTTGCCATCAATTGGACCAAAATAACGGATACCCATTTCATCAAAAATGACTCCGGGAACGAGGAGATTTTTTAAGCTTTCCTCAATTTTCCGCATTCCTGTTCGGACCGTACTCTTTCCCATAGGCAGCTTACCGGAGATATTCCACAACTCATCCCTAACCCGATTGTACAGAGGGTTGGTAGTAATCTTGGAGAGATATTTGGACATCGCTCCCACATTAGGGGAAATGGACATCTCATTGTCGTTGAGAATAATCATCATACGGGTACGCAGAGAACCAAGATTGTTCAGCCCTTCAAATGAAAGCCCTCCTGTGAGCGCTCCGTCGCCAATAACTGAGATTATCTGATGATCCTCATCTTTCAAATCCCTGGCAATAGCGAAGCCAACCCCAGCAGATATTGATGTAGAAGCATGTCCAGCACCATAAGTATCGTGTTCACTCTCATTTGGCTTGCAAAATCCACTGATACCACCATACTGGCGGATGGTTTTCAGCAATTCTCTTCGTCCAGTGAGAATTTTATGGGCATAGGCCTGGTGACCAACATCCCAGATGATTTTGTCATTGGGAGAATCAAAAACCTTATGCAGTGCAACAGTAAGCTCGACAACCCCCAGCGTAGGAGCCAGATGACCACCGGTCTCTGAAACAACTTCTATTGTATAGTCCCTAATGTCCTGGCATAATTGTAACAATTCACCCTCAGACAGATCATTAAGGTCAGTAGGTGAATCTATATTTCTCAGAACTTTATATTTATCCGACATGGATTATTTACCTCGATTTTAACACAATTTCATCCACAAAATATTTGTGGATACCTGAGTCTTCAGTGAGCTCAGGGTGGAAGGACGCAACCAGAACCTTACCCTGCCGGAGAAGTACAGGATCAGCGCCAAAAACAGCAAGTTGTAGCACCTTTGGACTGATATCTCTAAATTTTGGTGCCCTAATAAATATTGCATGGAAATCATGGTCAAGCAGACTGGGCATGATTAGTGATGTGCTGAAAGATTCAATCTGCCTTCCATATGCATTCCGCTCAGCCGTATATTCAATTTTGTTAAAGCAGCGCACGCGTTCATCATCAATTTGCTGCCCCAACAGAATGGCACCAGCACAGGTGCCGAAAACGGGCAAGGTCTCAAGAGCCTCATTCATTGGCTCCCACATACCTTCCTGCTCTAGTAGCAGAGTCATGGTCGTGGATTCACCACCAGGCAGGATGAGTGCATCAATGAGCTTCAAATCTCCTGGCTCTCTTACTGCGCGACTCTTTATCCCTAAACGACCCATGCTGTAGGCATGCTTGGCAAAGCTGCCCTGCAAGGCGACAACACCAATGGTCAGATCATCATATTCAGGTCGTGGTTCCAAACTTATTCTCCTACCAGCCTCTATCTTGCATGCGCTCGTCAGGAGTAATTTCGCTCATATCTAGACCCTTCATGGCCTTCCCCAGACCTTCAGATATTTCAGCCAATTTATCAGGCTTGTCATAGAAAGTGGCTGCTTGCACAATGGCTTTAGCCATAAGTGAGGATTCTTCTGACTTGAAGATACCTGAGCCAACAAAGATGGTCTCAGCTCCAAGCTGCATCATGAGGGAAGCGTCTGCCGGAGTAGCAATTCCACCAGCTGAAAAATTTGGTACGGGAAGCTTTCCTGTTTTAGCAACCTGATCAACAAGATGAAATGGGGCACCCATGTTTTTTGCTGCAGCCATGAGTTCATCGGCTCTTAATTTAGATAAATGAGCCATCTCCATATTTATTGTGCGCATATGGCGAACGGCTTCAACAATATTTCCTGTACCAGGTTCTCCCTTGGTACGAATAAGTGCAGCACCTTCCCCGATCCGTCGGAGGGCTTCAGCGAGATTTGTGGCTCCGCAGACAAACGGCGTTTTGAAATCATGCTTCCAGATATGGTTGGCTTCATCGGCAGGTGTGAGAACTTCACTCTCATCAATATAATCAATTTCAAGAGCTTCTAAAATTTGAGCCTCAGCGAAATGACCGATACGACATTTAGCCATAACTGGAATCGAGACGGCAGCTTGAATTTCCTTGATCATTTTTGGGTCAGATGCTCGGGCAATACCCCCATCACGACGGATATCAGCTGGAATTCTTTCCAGAGCCATTACAGCCACAGCACCCGCTTTTTCAGCGATTTCTGCCTGTTTAGGTGTAGTCACATCCATGATCACACCACCCTTAAGCATTTCCGCTAATCCTGTTTTGACTTCATACAGATCATTTGTCATTTTCTAAATTCTCCAAAATACAATATTTTCAATATTTACACACGTGTTTGCACGTTTATGTTCTTTAAATGTTCAACTACTTCTTCAATAAGATCATCAGGTGATGATGCACCGGCGGAGACACCTACAGATTCTGCATTTTCGAACCAGGCTGCATCAATATCAGAAGCTCCTTCTACCATATAGGAGCGCGGATTCATGGTCAAGGATACCTCATGCAGGCGCTTGGTATTTGCGCTGGTGTAGGAACCAACAATTATCATTACATCTGAAAGCGGCGCTAACTCCTTGATCTGTGCTTGATTGCGACGCGTTGGAAAACAGACAGTATTTACAAATCTTAAATCAAATATCTTCATGGAGAGAACACCAATAATATCTTGGACATTCTCAATCATCTGAGTTGATTGAGAAACAACCCCGGCTTTTTTCATCCGCGGCAGTGCTTCTGCTTCATCAACACTTGAAATCACAAACGCTTTGGGTACCTGCGCTTGGATTGCCACTACCTCATCATGACCATGATCGCCAATGATTAGCAATTTCCGATCCTCAGCATGCAATTTCTTAATTTCATCATGAATTTCGTGTACCAACGGACAAGTTGCATCAACGATATCCAGGTTTTTCTCAGCAGCGGCTTCCCATATTTCAGGTATGGTGCCATGGGCTCGAAAAAGCACGGGTGCTTCGCTAACCTCATCCAGGGTGTCAACTACTTTTATATTATCCTGTTCCAGCTGGGAGACGACACGCTCATTATGTACAATATCACCCAGCATATAAACTTTGCCATGCTCAGACGCTATTTCGCGGGCCTTTTCAATGGCATCTCGGACGCCAAAACAGAAGCCAGCATCTTTTGCAACGCGTATCTTTAACGCTTCAGGCATTGGCGTCCCATGCTGCAATAGTCTTGCGACAACTCTCGACAATATCCAGAGCTGCTTCAGTTAGTGGTTTGTCGATACGGCAACCTGCTGCAAATGCATGCCCGCCACCTCCAAATGCCGTTGCGACTTTATTGACGGGAATATGACCCTTTGAACGCATGCTAATATCTGCGGACTGCCCGGGCATCTTTGTTACAGACACGCCTATTTCAACGCCTTTAATAGATCGGATAAAGTCAGAGAGTGAGTTCATGTCATCCGGGTTTGCCCCGGTCTTGAGAATCTCCTCAAAATCAATGACGGACCATGCCAGCCTGCCATCACAATCGTATTGAATTTCTGATAATAGTTTTTGCAGAACCTGCAATCTGCCAGGTGTATTCAAGTCCTCATATAAGTAGACATAGAGTTCGTAAGGTTTGACCCCGGAGGCCACCAGTCGAGCAGCCGCCATCAAGGTTTCTGGATCCGTATTATTAAACCTGAAATTTCCAGTATCACTCATCATAGCTGCATAAATTGGATGGGCAATTTCCATACGATCCAGAGCTGTATCATCCATACCCTCTAACAAATCGTAGATGAGTACACCAGTTGAGCTGGCAGTTGGGAAATCAAAGCGATGATCAAATTGGGTTTTATCGCCGGGATGGTGATCAATGCTAACTTTTATGATGCTTTTTGATACCACATCCTGCCCTAGATCCATAAGTCGATCATAATGCCCAATATCGAAGGCAATTAGCACATCTGAAGTTTTAATTAACTCAGCATGAAGTGATGCATTGTAAACTTCTATTTCACCTGTTTCGGGTAAAAACTCAAGATTGACTCTTAGTGGAGAAGGATTCAGGATGTGAACTGTTTTACCACGGGATTTAAGAAATCTGGCCAAACCCAATTCAGAGCCTGCACCATCGGCATCGGGTTGCAGATGCGTGGAGAAGATAAAAGTGTCATTCTCCTCTAATAGAGCCTGCAGAGTGTCCCAATCCCTCTGTTGCCCATATTTATCAAAACTCATTTATTTTAAAATACCTCAAGCAGTTAAATCAAGTCATATATTTCATCAAACGGACTCATCCCGAATCCGAAACAATGAATATATTCTTTAACCCTCAGGATACAAATGTTTCAGGCTTTCATGACAATAAAAACCCCATTTTGATTATGGAGTTTTTATTGAAGATTAATGTGGTGTATATGGTGGATTCAATCCAGCGAATGCCGCTCTCTCACAGGTGCTCTGCCCATCAGTTCCTCAACTGCAACTTTTGGATCTTTTTCTTCAAACAGTACCTGAAAGATCTGTTCCGAGATTGGCATTTCGACACCGGTTTTTTCAATAAGCTGATGTACTGATCGGGCGGTATTTATCCCCTCTGCAACCATCTTCATTTCTTCAAGAATTTCTTTGAGCTTGCGACCTTTGCCCAGTTCGAATCCAACGTGACGATTGCGACTATGCGTGCTCAGGCAGGTGACAATAAGATCACCCATCCCGCTTAGACCGGCAAAGGTCTGCTCATTAGCACCCAGATGAACACCCAAACGGGTCATTTCAAACAACCCCCGAGTTAGCAATGCTGCGTTTGTGTTATCTCCATAACCCATACCCGCCAGAATTCCAGCAGCAATAGCGATTACATTCTTCAATGAACCACCATATTCTACCCCAAGAATATCCACATTGGTATATACCCGCAGTGAATCAGACATGAACGCTTTTTGGACTATTTTTGCTGAGGCTTCATCGGAACAGGCAGCTACGATTGTGGATGGCATTCCCCGCACAACTTCTTCGGCGTGGGTGGGGCCATATAATGTGGCAATTTTTCCTTGTGGATGGTTGGGCAACGCATGAGCCAACACCTGGCTCATGGTGAGCAAAGAGTCGTTCTCAATCCCTTTGGCAACATTCACGAGAACGGCATTTTTGGGGATTATGTCAGCTAGTTTTTCAAAAGTTAATCCCACAGTATGAGAAGGAATTGCAACCAATATTATATCACTACCTTGAATACATTGCTGCATATCAGTTGTGAATTGGAGGGTCTCAGGAAGGGAAACACCTGGCAAATAATCAGGGAGTTCTCTGTGGTTCAGGGCTTGTTGGTAGTCTTTCTCCAGATAGAACCAAACCTTCACACTGTGGTCATTCTTTAACAAATGAATCGCCAGGGTCATACCCCAACTGCCTGATCCGATTACCGCTATATTCATGGATGGAATTCCGTTCTAAAATAAAGAGCTCCCACTATCCAATGGGAGCTCAATGTTGTTTATTCTTATAATTTAGGCGTAGAGTGCGTCTAACTTGTCTTTATAGCGCTCTTCGACGACTCGTTTTTTGATTTTTAGTGTTGGTGTTAGGGTACCATCCTCCACACTAAATTCCTTAGGTAAGAGAATGATTTTCTTAACGGCTTCATACCCACTAAAGGATCTCATTACCTCTTCTACAACACCCAGAAGCATTTCATTGACTGTTTCATTTTGACAGAGTGCTTCCGGGCTCTTGTCAGTGATCTCATTTTCAGCAGCCCATTCTGCTACTTCAACAAAGTTGGGCACAAGAATGGCAGAAATGAATTTTCTTCTGTCTCCATGGACAAGGGCTTGTTCAAAGAATTTGTTCATTATCAATGCACCTTCAATGGGTGCAGGCGCAATATTCTTACCACCTGCTGTGACAATGATATTCTTTTTGCGATCCGTTATCTTGAGGTATCCATCGATGATAATACCAATATCACCAGTATGGAACCAGCCATCCTCATTAATGGCTTCGCGAGTTCCTGCCTCGTCCTTGTAGTAACCTTTCATGATGTGTGGGCCACGAGAAAGGATTTCACCATCATCGGCTATTTTAACTTCTACCCCATCAATGGGAGGTCCTACGGTGCCAAATCGGAAATCATCGGGTGGATTAACAGTGATGACAGGTGATGTTTCTGAGAGCCCATAACCCTCAAGAATTTTTATACCTGCCGCATCGAAGAAGCTACCAATATCCGCTGCTAGTGGAGCTCCACCACTTGCAAACAGCTTAAATCGACTTCCCAGCAAAGCCTGTACTTTACTAAACACCAGTTTATCAGCGAGATTTTTTCTCTTGATTAGTTTTGGTGTCAGTTGATTTGCATTGCGTGCTTCAACATATTTGTACCCAGTCTTCACAGCCCATGCAGCAATCTTTTTCTTAATAAATGAACCAGCAGCAAACTTGGCTCGTACGCCAGCATACATTTTCTCAAACAGGCGTGGTACGGAGACCGCCATAGTGGGTTCAACTTCTTTCAGGTTATCAATAACCTTGTCCATTGCTTCAGCATATGTGATTGAAGCACCCACATGGGTACCGACATAATCCACAAGTCTTTCAAAACTGTGACTTAAGGGTAAGAATGAAAGCAAGGCATCATTTTCGTCCAGACCCAACCGTGCATTTGCAGATTTTATATTGCTCACAAGATTGCTATGCATGAGCATAACACCCTTGGGGTTGCCAGTAGTACCGCTGGTGTAGATGAGTGTCAAAATGTCGTCCGGCTTAACCTTCAGTGCTTCCTCTTTGTAGTCATAGGCATCCGCAGTAGCGGCAAAGGCCTTTCCTTTTTCCATTAGCTGATTAAAGGAGATGATATTATCATCTTCATAACTCAGGGATTCATCAAAATAAACAACAGCTTTTAATTCTGGACATTGGTCCTTGATTTCAAGCACCTTATCCATCTGAAGCTTATCCTGAGCAAACACCAACTTGGAATCTGAGTGAGCAACAATGTATTGAACCTGGCTGGCGATGAGTGTGGGATAAACCGTGATCGACGTTGCACCGCGAGTTGCAATGGCATAGTCAGAATAGGCCCACCGGCGACAATTTGTCGATAATATTGCGACATTGTCCTTGGCCTGAATACCTATGGAAGCCAATCCATAAGAAGCATTTTTAACCATCTCGGCTATGTCACTACCTTTATCACCAACCCATTCACCGTCAACTTTTTCACTAAACAGAATCTTATCAGGAAATTTTTCAGTAACCTTTAAAAACATCTCTGCAATCGTTTTGAATTCCACGACAGCTCCTCCTTTATAGGATTGATTTTCTAGTTTCGACAATGATAATCATTTTGGTTCAAAATCACAGCATTTTATTGACACATGCCCTGCTACAATGTATCATTGCGCGCTTTTAGAAACGAGCCAGGGTGGCGGAATTGGTAGACGCAGTGGATTCAAAATCCACCGGTGGCAACACTGTGGGGGTTCGAGTCCCCCCCCTGGTACATTTCTACCCTTATATCATCATTATTTACATAGAATTACAATAGCTTCATGAGTTTATCATACTGCAGACTATCCTACTATAATTCAACAACGCACAAGTAA
The DNA here is from genome assembly GCA_016844955.1 of Fidelibacterota bacterium. GTDB lineage: Bacteria > Fidelibacterota > UBA8477 > UBA8477 > JABMPR01 > JABMPR01. The sequence goes on from JAERTH010000085.1 coordinate 54,732, forward strand.
CAATTCCCTGGAAAGTCGGATTATATCAATGGAATAGCTGGTAGACCTTTTTCTGTCGGTTTAATTTGAGTGAAATGTTAAAACACATTCGGAGTGCATAAATGAAAAATAATTTTATCCCTTTTGAGCAATTCAACAGATTTACTCCCGAGGAAATGTCTGTTCGGGCTGCTGAATATTATGAGTTGATGAAGTCCCGAAGAACCATACGAGAATATTCAGATCAACCCGTTGCTCCTGAAATAATTGATAAATGTATACACACTGCAGGCACTGCCCCAAGTGGAGCTAATCAGCAACCCTGGCATTTTGCAGTGATACGAGATTCTCAGGTAAAACAAAAAATTCGCCTCGCAGCGGAGGAAGAGGAACAAGAATTCTATGCTGGCCGGGCTGGCGATACCTGGCTGGATACATTAGCTCCACTGGGAACTGATGCCAGCAAGCCATTTCTGGAGGTTGCCCCCTTGCTAATAGCCATTTTTGAGCAGAAATACCATATTGATGCCCAGGGCCAGAAGGTGAAGCATTACTACGCCAAAGAATCAGTGGGTATTGCCACAGGTATGCTGATTTCAGCGCTTCACAATGCGGGTCTGGTTACGTTGACCCACACGCCAAGTCCCATGAATTTCTTAAGCAAGATTTTGAATCGACCAGAAGGTGAGCGACCTTTTCTGCTTCTGGTAGTTGGACATCCTGAAAAAGATGTACTGGTACCTGATATTGAGAAAAAAAAGTTGTCTGAAATCTGTAGTGAATATTGAGTAAGGTGCTACCATGAGAATTGTGTTCTTTGGAGACAGTATCACGGCTGGTGATAAATCTAGTTTTAATAAATTGGGGAGCGGCTATGTTTCAATCCTAGCTAAAAGACTCTCTGAGGATGCCAAATTATCTCGCTATGAAATAGTAAATTCAGGTGTTAATGGAAATATGGTAGGCGACTTACTGGCACGATATAAGAGAGATGTCGTTCAACATGCTCCTGATGTCGTCGTTATCAAAATTGGAATCAATGATGCCTATAATGATTTTCAAGAGGGATGCCTGTCCTCCAATCTCAAGCAATATACAGATGGATTGAAACAGTTAATCACAGCCTTTTATACTGAACTACCCAGATGCAAAATATTGTTGCTTACCCCCTACTATATTGTTGATGATTTTGGGGATGCCTTATACCTGAGGATGTGCGAATACGGTAAGACAGTCCATGAACTGGGCAATCAGTATCATATCCAGACATTTGATACCCAACGTGTTTTTAATGAGGCCGTGAAAGCAAAACCTGCTCATGCGTGGGCTGCGGATCAAGTTCATCCTGGTATTGAAGGTCACACGATTCTGGCTGATGGAATCCTGATATTCCTCAGGGAGCAGCTAAGCAAAAAGGACTAGTGATCGATTTGAATCTCAGTACCCTTGATTGATTCATCAATCTCACCATCCTGAAACACAATGTTACCATTAACAATTGTTGTTACTGGCCACCCAGTGGTCTTCCACCCATTATATGGACTCCAGTTTACTTTGGTCATCAATTTGCCATTTTCGATGGTTTTTTGTTTCGCCATATCAACCAGAACCAGATCTGCATCATAGCCTGGTAGTATCTGGCCTTTATTTTTTACCTTATACAATTCAATAGGTTTTTCACACATCCATTTGACCACATCTTCCAGTTTACACAAACCACGGTTGGCTCTGTCCAGCATCAATGGCAATGATGTTTCAACACCTGGCATGCCTGATGGTGCAGAACCGAAAGGTTTGGCCTTTTCCTCATGGGTATGGGGTGCATGATCAGTGGCAATACAATCAATTGTGCCATCGACCAAACCCTTCCAGAGGGCTTCACCATGTTCCATATCGCGAAGTGGGGGGTTCATCTGTGCATAGGCACCTAATTTCTCATATATATAGGGTGCGCTCAGCAGAAAGTGCTGAGGACAGACCTCAACGGAAATGGGTGCTTTGGATTTTTGGATTGCAAGATATCGTACTTCATCCAGCGTAGTTAGATGCAGAATATGTAATCGACGTTGGTATTTAATGGACAATTCCACAGCAAGTGTGGTGGCTTTTAAGGCAGCATCCGGAGGCCTCACAAACTGGTGATGATTAAAGTCGGTGGAATTTTTGTAGATTTCGGCTGCTGCATTAATGATATCATCGTCCTCAGCATGGACGGCGATGAGTCTGGATCCGTTTCCAAATATTTCATCAAGGTCTTTTGTATCACTCACCAATAAATCACCCGTAGATGACCCCATAAATATTTTGATACCTGGCACGTTCTCAACACCACTCAGCACATCGAGATTGGTGTTTGTCGCTCCGATAAAGAAATTGTAATTCACCACACATTTCTCAGCAGCCACACGCTTTCTTTCTATCATGGCTTCAACAGTGATGGTAGAAGGTTTTGTGTTTGGCATATCGAAGAAACCGGTCACCCCACCTGCTGCTGCGGCCATGGATCCAGTTCTCAAATCTTCCTTCCATGTCAGACCCGGATCGCGGAAATGCACCTGTGGATCAAGTGCACCGGGCAATAAATACAGGTGTGTGGCATCAATAATTTTTTCGGCATGCTTGTCATCGATCTGTCCCAGCTTTGAAATCTTACCATTTTCAATGAGAACATCCTGTTTTACAGTTCCCTGTGATGAAACACAGCGGGCATTTTTGATGAGAATAGAGGGTGACATTAATTTTCTCCACGAATTAGTTGTTCCATTAATATGCCCCAAAGGGAGCTGGATAGGAACTGCAATATTTTGGAAACCTGGCAAACCAGGCGAGGATTCGAATCCTCGCCTAGATATGTGACACAAATCCACGTCTGGTTATAGGTCAGTTGTCTACCCTCCAATCCTTATACAACCAAGTTTTCCCATCAGAAAGGAAGTGAATGGCCCCTTCTTCATCCGTGCGGTGAATGTCTGCTTCCGCTTTTTGGTACCGTTGAAGGGTGATTGCTGAGGGATGCTTGAACTTGTTTTTCTTTCCCAGGCTTATAATGCAAGTTTTTGGTCGAACCCTTTCTATATACTCTGGCGTTGAACTGGTTTTTGATCCATGGTGAGGTGCCTTAATTATATCTGTTTTCAGTAGATTACCATATGCCAACTGGTCCTCTTCTGTTTCCTCCTCTCCATCGCCAGTAAGCAGTACCGTCCTATCACCATAGAATGCCTGCAGAACAATTGAAGCATTGTTGATGTTTCCTGGTTCATCATTGTGATGGAAAGCTTTCGGTGCCAATCCGCGCAACAGGAGCGGATAGAGAGATGAATCGACCATACCTGAGTATACTGGCATTACTGGAATATTCAGTGAATCCAATACCATTTGGAGACTTTTGTAGCCGTATGAATCATATCCCATATCGTGCATATACACCTTTTTAACTGGAAAATGCTTGATCAGATACTCCGCTCCTCCAATATGATCATTGTGAGGGTGGGTGATGACCAGCAGATCGACTTCCTGCCAATTTCTGGCATTGAGATATGGACCAATTACATCTTTGCCCATATCCTTCCCTCCAAATCTTAATCCAGCATCAATGATCATCGTTTTGCCATTGGGAGTGTGCATGACAATGGCGTCTCCTTGACCTACATCCAGCACCATAACCTCAAGCAGTCTTTTGCCTAGCGCAGATTGCCATATATTGGCATTGCCCCATATTAGAAGCAATATTAGCCATAATTTCATCAATCTCACTCGGGACAGAAATGCGATTGAAAATACAGCTAGCAACACAATCACTACTTCATGATATTGCATCACTCTAATGGGCAGATAAGCCCAATCTACACCAGCACATTTCTCGACAATCCATAACATGAGACTGATAGCTCCATCGATAGTAGCTGCCCACAATCCTGCCAACGTGGCAAACAGCGACCCAATCAGTAAAAAACTCATCCCCGTTGCCACAACAATACCTATGAGCGGTACAACAAACAGATTGGCAATCAAACTGATAATGGGAATCTTGTGGAAATAATAAGCAGTTATCGCCAGGGTGCCGAGTTGAGCCGCCAGAGACACAAGGAAAAGATCCATAATACTTCTAAGTATCTTTCCCACTATTGGGATATTGAAACAATTCACATCAGGAACCATGGATTTAAACCTGGGATACAGGCTCACAATACTGACCACTGCCGAGAAGGACAACTGGAATCCAATTCCATAAATCTGGTCAGGATCGATGAGCAATATGATAAAAGCTGCCGAGGCCAGAATATTAAAGACATCTGGCTTCCGTTCAATGATCCCTCCGACCAGGAACAAACTGGCCATAATGGAAGCTCGCATTACTGAAGCTGCTCCCCCCGTCAGCAGGACGTAAAACACCAATCCCACAATGACGAATACCATTTGTATGCTATAGGGAAATCTCAACATGCCAAATATTGTTATCAGAATGAGTAAAACATATCCTACGTGTAGCCCACTAACTGCTAATACATGAATCACACCCGTATTGGCAAAATCCGCTCGGGTCTCTTCATCAACCTCACTTCGTTCTCCAAGTATTAATGCTGACATTATCCCTGAGGATGAATTACTGAGATATCTCTGGAATTGATGCATAATTGACTCTCGTAGGTTTGCCATCATCCGCATGCTATTCAGCGATGGATTTGGGAAGATGATGATTTGACTTGAGTCTTCAAGGAACGCTTCGAAAAAGATATCCTGGCTATACAGATAACTTTGGTAGTCGAAATCATGGGGGTTTCTTCGAGTTCGGGGTTGATTGATCATAAGCCTGACCTGAATGGTATCGGCAATCTCTGGTTCATGCGATAAATCCTTGGCATAAAGGATGATTTTTCCGTCTGCAATACGTTGGTTTTCAATGCTGATTGGCTCTAAGATATACTTGGGAGTCCCCCGCTTTGTTTGTCCCACTAACTGGACTGTCGCGTAGGTCTGATAGACAGAATCTGGTACAAAGGACAACTGGGACAAAGACTGTGGCGATTGCATTGTGGAAATAGTCATTCGAATCGCACCAGCAAGAATGACCAGGCCTATTATCAACCAATTCGATTTATTGTCTGGTAGTACCAGATACAACAAGGCCAGTATGACAGTAGCCAATAGTAGTACGATCCAACCAAGCTCAATTATTGATTCTGAAATGATTCCAACTATAAACATGAGTGTAACACCGACCATAGGCCGAGATTTCACGAATTCCGTGATCTGACTATCCATACTTCCTACTTGTTTGGGGTTAGCCAAACATAAAAGATGACATGCTGATCACCAAGAAGTATAGTCAATAAATTTTTGGATTAGTCTCCCTGAGCTTGTCGAAGGGTCATTGTGTTTATGTGCTTGGAGTTAAGTGGTGTAGAGGTGGATAAATTGCTAAAAAAGAAACTTGAAACTTGAAACTTGGAGGGGTTGGTGGGTTTTACTAGGGATTCTCTTCCTCGCGATGGAAGGTGAATTCTGAAAGTGCCTGTGAGATTGAAGGACCTTCGAACCCTTTGCGTTGAAGGAAAGCCCAGACTCGCTTTTTATCCTTTATGGTGGGTCGTTCAATATTTTTTAGCTTCCGGTGGGCAAAATCAAGGGCCATCTCGTTGAAATCAAACTCTTCTCTAATCTCTTCGATTTCATTTTCAGTAATGTTTTTCGCGATCCTCTTTGAATTGAGTTCGTGTCGGAGTTTTATGGGACCCCAGCCTTTGATTTTGACACGATCTCTGATGAAGAGCCTGGCAAAGCGTTCGTCATTTAGATAGTTTCGATCTTTTAAGCGGGTGATAATCTCATCTTCAAGATCGATAAACTTCTTTTTGAATAGCCATTCATGCACTTCGTTTTCGCAACGTTCACGGAAGGCGATAAAATTCAATGCTCCCAGGTATGCCATCTCTACACGGTCATCATTCTCAAGATCGTGTTGCAATTCAGGTGTAAAGCTATCCCCAATCTTCAAATCATATTTGACGACGAGCGATCCATCCACACCCATCTCAAATTTACCATCAACAAAGATGGAAAAGCGTTCCCTGAGTTTTTTCTGCTGAGTTATTCCAGTGATTTTTGCCATGTCGTCATGATAATATAAAAGAAAAGGCTCCCATATTATCTGAGAGCCTTCCTGCTAATTGTGTTTTGGGGTTATTCGCTTTCAGCTTCAGCTGTCATCCCCAGGAACTGTCGAACCTCGCCTTCCAGCTTGGACAAAAGATCAGGATTGTCCCGGAAGAATATTTTCACATTCTCTTTTCCCTGACCCAATCTGTCTTCACCATAGCTGAACCAGGAGCCACTTTTCTGTACCAGGTTACCCTTAAGCGCCAGATCCAGAATATCCCCTTCGAATGAGAAACCCTGACCAAACATGATATCCAACTCAGTTTCGCGGAAAGGTGGTGCCATTTTGTTTTTGACTACTTTCACACGTACACGGTTTCCAATATTGTCCTGGCCATCCTTCAAAGCACCAATCCGGCGAATATCCATTCTTACTGATGAATAAAATTTCAAAGCACGTCCACCAGTGGTGGTTTCCGGGCTACCAAACATGACACCAATTTTTTCACGGATTTGATTAATGAAGATGACAGAGGTATTTGATTTTGATACCGTTCCAGTCAGTTTTCTTAAAGCCTGGGACATCAATCGAGCGTGCAAACCAACATGACTGTCCCCCATCTCACCCTCAAGCTCAGCTCTGGGTACCAGGGCTGCTACAGAATCAATGACAATAACATCCAGGGCGTTACTTCGCACCAGTGTCTCAGTAATTTCAAGCGCTTGCTCACCAGAATCTGGCTGAGAAATCAGGAGGTTTTTAATATCCACACCCAACTGTCCAGCATACTTAGGATCCAGAGCGTGTTCCGCATCAACAAAAGCCGCATAGCCACCTGATTTTTGAGCGTTGGCAACAATGTGCAGAGCCAGCGTTGTTTTACCTGATGATTCAGGACCATAGACTTCAATAATTCTGCCACGGGGAACCCCGCCGACACCCAGTGCGGCATCCAATGATAGTGCTCCCGTTGAAATAGCATCAACAGATGCGTTTATCTGCTCGTCGCCCATGCGCATGACCGCACCAGCACCAAATTGTCTTTCAATCTGCGATACGGCTAATTCAATAGCTTTATCTTTATCTTTCGATCTCCCTTGAGCAGCACTCATCACTGACCTCCTGTATTAAATTTAAATTTCTTCAATGCTTTGTAGCTGGCACCTGAAGGGGTTAGCGTACTCTGGTACCAGATTAATTCCTCAACCTCAAAATTCATTTCACGCACTTCTGCTGACAGAAATTCATGTATAAACGTGCTTTTGCGTGAGATTGATTTAACGCGACCAAGCGTAATATGTGGTTGAAATGGTCGTTTATCAAGATGATATCCCAATTGTATCAACTCTTTATCAAGGGTTCTCTTGAATTCGACCAGCGTGTTATCATAGGGTGCCGTGGCAACCCAAAGTACCCGTGGTTCATTGGCATGTGGAAACACACCTGAATCCGTAGTCCCCAGTTTGAACGGTGGGTACAAGTTTACCACTTTCTGTATTGCTTCGGCCTGGGTTTCTATCACATCTGGATCAGTATCACCCAGAAAATTCATAGTAATGTGGATATTTTCACGTTTGACCCAGTTGATCCTATCTTCCTTGTTGATGATAGGTTCTGTGAGACGTAGCAAATAGCCTTTCACTGATTTGGGAAGGGGAATTGCCAGAAAGGTGCGTATCGCTTCTATGATAGTTCTCCCAGAATAAACAATCTCAGTTGATTTAATCCAGCATTGGCACTCATGCGCTTATTCATGATCCGGTTGGTGCCAAACTGGAATCTTTTGATGACTTGATTGGATTTATCTGCAACCCCAATATACACGGTTCCAACAGGTTTGTCGTCAGTACCGCCCGTGGGACCGGCAACACCTGAAACCGCAATGCCATAATCTGCCTTGCTATTGTTCAGTGCACCGGACAGCATTTCAGATACAGTTTCCGTGCTCACAGCGCCATGTTTTTCCAGTGTTTCTGATTTCACCTGAAGCATTGCCATCTTGGTTTCGTTGGCATAGGTCACAAAACCTGTATTAAAATATTCACTGCTCCCACCTATATCTGTAATCAGACTGGCTATCAGGCCACCAGTGCATGACTCAGCTGTTGTAACTGAGGTCTTCCCTGAGAGAAGGAGCCCACCAACCACAGATGATAAATTATCATTGTCCCGTCCATAAATATTTCGGGGCATGAGCTCCTGCAATTCGTTGTATATATCAGTCAAATCTGAAGTGCTTTTGTCTCTATCTTCAGATTGGAATGAAACCCTTAGGGTAACCATTCCCAGCTTGGGCAGGTAGGCAACCTTGATGTTGTCGTATGTATCAAAAACAGGTTTGCAAATTTCATACAAGGTAGATTCAGGCATTCCAACAGAGTGAATATCTATTTTATCCACACTGGCCTGGGTCATCTCTGTTAAAATTGGGACTATTTGTTCGCTGATGATGGCCCGCATTTCCCCAGGCACTCCAGGCATTACAAAGAGGTGTTTCCCCTGGTGCTCAAAATGCATTCCCTGGGCAGTACCTACAGAATTTTCCAGCACGTTTGCATTCTCAGGATATTCAGCCTGAGAGATATTTGAAGGTGCAAATTTGAAACCACGCTTCTCAAATCTAAGCTTGAGATTTTCAAGTAAGGTTTCATCTCGTAGCAACCCAACCTCGAAGTAATCACAGAGCACAGTTTTGGTAATATCGTCATGGGTGGGTCCCAGTCCGCCGGTCAAGGTCAATATATCGGCCTCTTTAAAACCCCAATCCAAGGCCTCAATGATATCGGTTTTATTATCTCCGATTATGAGTTTTTTAATAACAGATAACCCCAGCAGTTCAAGCTGCTGTGAGATGAAGGCATTGTTTGAATCAATGGTCTTGCCTGAGAGCAGTTCATCACCGATTGAGATGGTAATAGCTTTTAACTGTGTCATATGATGTATGCAGCTCCTTGAATCAATAAGAAGGCCAATAATCCGGCGAGGACATCATCCATCATAATTCCCAATCCGTCTGGAAGGTGCTGAGATTTATCTATCAACCAGGGCTTCCAGATATCAAACAATCGAAACAGTATAAAAGCTGCCAGCCAGTACCCCCAGTGATGTGGAATTGCTAAAACGGCTAACCATTGACCAACTAACTCGTCAATTACAATTTCGCCCGGATCTTCAATGCCCATTGATTTTGATACTTTAGTTGAGGCGATAGTACCCAGAATGGTCAGAATAGCTATCAATCCCAATGTAATATATGGGTTATCGGTTACCTGCGTTGACCAAAGATAAGCCAGTGGTAGTGTTACCAGAGAGCCGTAGGTGCCAGGAGCACCGGGTATGCGCCCCACAAAGCCTACAGAAGTAAACCCGCGGAGTATGTGAATCATTCTTTTCCTTTGAAAAGGACTTTCAGAAACTCTTGATTAATCCAGAGATAGTGAAGACCCGTATATGCGGTGACAAGTCCCGTGAGAATGAATATGGTTTCAGTTACAAACCATTCTTCCAGCCAGGCCACCAGTGAATCCAGAACATCGAAATGCCCCATGAGAATAAAAACCAAACCCACATACATGGAAACATACTGAAAGGTAGTCTTAAGTTTTGCCAGTCTGCTGGTATGCATTGATTCCCCGCCTGACAACATTCCCCAGCGCAAAAGGGTAACCATCATATCGCGAAGAATCACTACAGCAGTGATCCAGATGGGCATCACCTCTAAAATATTGAGTGTGATAAAAGTACTGTTAACCAGAATTTTATCTGCCAATGGATCCATGAATTTGCCAAATTCACTAACGACCTGAAGCTTCCGAGCCAACATGCCATCAAACAAATCGGTGAGTGAGGCTATGAGAAACAGAATGAAAGCCACAAGGTGCAGAGTAAAGCCGTCAAACCCTATCAATAGCCACACAATTAGTGGGGTAATCACAATCCTAAAGACGGTTAGAATGTTCGGTAACTGATGTTTCATAGTAATTCATGCCTATCGTCAAGGGCTCGCCCTAAGGTTACGCCGTCAATATACTCAAGATCACCACCGCTAGGGATACCCCTTGCCAATCGTGTGACCTTTATATCTTTATCTTGTAACACCTTCGCCAGATAAAGAGAGGTAGTTTCACCTTCAACACTGGGATTCATAGCGATTATTATCTCGTTTACAGTATCCAGCCTGGCAAAAAGGGTGCGCATGTTCAATTGATCTGGTCCAATACCTTCCAGAGGTGAAAGTACACCTCCAAGAACATGATATTTGCCACTAAAGCGACTGGTTTCCTCAATCGCCACTACATCCTTTGAATCTTCAACAATGCAAAGAATGGAATCGTCTCGACGCGTATCCAGACAAACTGGACATGGGTCCGCCTCGGTAATCAAATTACATTTGGAACAGGTAGACAACTTCTCACTGCTCTGCACAATTACCTCACCCAGTCGCTGCACATCCTCCTGGTTCCATTCAATGAGTTGGAAGGCCATGCGCTGTGCTGTTTTCTTCCCGATTCCAGGAAATCGGGAAAACTGCTCGGTGATGCGTTCGAGACTATCGGGAAGGATTTTCATCCAAGTCCGGGAATATTTAATCCGCCCATGCCACCCATCATACCGCCTGTAACCTGACCCATTCGTGAATTGGCTGCATCCTGTGCATTTCCCAGGGCCTGATTTACAGCTGCAAGTACCAGGTCTTCAACCATATCCACATCATCTTCCAGTACATCGGGTTCAATTTTGATAGATAGAATCTGCATTTTGGCATTGGCTTTTACAGTGACCATACCGCCACCAGCAGAACCTTCGACTACAATTCCTACCAGTTCTTCCTGAGCTTTTTCCATGTCTTTCTGCATCTTTTGGGCTTGTTTTAAAAGGTTACCCATACCGCCTTTTGGCATCATTGGAGTGTTCTCCTATTCAAATTTTCAATATTAACTTTTATGCTCAGAAGACTCTAACACTACATAGGGTCGTCTCCCTGAGCCTGTCGAAGGGTTAAAGAACCCATTTTTACACACCAGTTTCCAGCTTAACTCACAACGGGTATGTATTGCTTCCCACATCAATTATCAATGATCTCCCCATCAAAAATATCAAGGAGATGTTGAGAAGTTGGGTGTCCAAGAATCTCGTCTTCTTTACGCTGTTTCGGTTTGTGACCATTTTGTTCTAAGAGCTGGATGGTCATTTTTGTTCCAAATACTTCAGAGGCCAGTATCTGGATATCTTTCATGTTTTTTTCAAGCATTTGCCTATGGTACTTGTGCTCAGGTGAGAATACGACGGTGAGACACCCCTTCACAAATTCAGTGGGCGTACCTTCGCTCATAAACGCACCAGTTGAGCGACCAATTTTACCCAACTTTTCAATAAATGCATCCCAGCTTTGTAACAATTGTTCCAAAGCCTGATCCTCTTCTTCTGAAGTGCCTACTGGTTCTGGATTTGGGTCAGGAATTTCAGTTGGTGCTGTTGCGGTCTCTCCTACATCAGGAGTAGACAATTCTTCCACAATTGGAGGAGCCTCAGCCTCCACCGGTTGAGGACTCTCAACATTCAGCGGTGGCTCGGGTTCCACAGCAACGGTGGCGGGTTCTGCCATTGGAGGCTCTGGTTGAACAGGTTCAGGTTCAATGGCCGCTGGTTCAGTTTTGGTCACAACGGGTTCTGGTTGAGGTTTTACTTCCGGGACTGGTGGAGCTTTTACAGAAGCTTTCTCTGTAGGAACTGGTTTCACAGCTTTGGGTTTAGGTCTTTTTTTCACGGGAGCTGGTTTTCCAGAGAGGAGTGCATCCATATCTAAGGCTCTAGAACTCCTGGCCAATTTTAACAGCATGAGTTCAGCTGAGACCAACTGGTTACTTACAAAACGCTGCTCACGAATGGTTTCCATGACAATAGTCTGCATTCGAAGCAGATCACGTTCATCAAAATAGGTGGATTGTTCCAGTAAGGCCTTTGCGTCAGTATCAGAAACATCCAGGAAGGTTGTGATCCCTGCAACTTTCACGATGAGAAGATTTCTAACATGCTCGCTAAGACCCTGCAGAAATTCAGAAATACTGATTCCCCTGGAGAACAAAAGATTCGCCTGTGCTACCAGCTCTGCCCCATTTTCATTGGCGACGTGATTAAACAGATCAAAATAAATTGTGGTATCCAGCACTCCCAAGACGCGTCGCACCAGCTCAAGTGATGCTTCATTTTCTGCAAATGCTGAGACCTGATCCAACAAGCTCTGTGAATCACGCAGACTACCTGCAGCTTTCCTGGCTATAAGCGCAAGCCCCTCTTCAGAGACAGAAATCCCTTCTGCATCACTGATCATTTTCAGACGGGCAACCATGGTGTCGGTAGAAATCATCCTGAAATCATAGCGTTGGCACCTGGAAAGGATGGTCAAAGGCACCTTTTGGGGTTCAGTTGTAGCAAAAATGAAAAGCACCTGGGGTGGTGGCTCCTCAAGGGTCTTCAATAAAGCATTGAAGGCTTCCTTGGTGAGCATGTGGACTTCATCAATGATGTAGACACGATAGTTCGAGTTGGTTGGCGGATATTTGACAACCTCACGCAGTTCACGAATGGCATCGATTCCTCGTGTTGAAGCACCATCAACCTCTAGTACGTCCAGACTGCGACCGGCTGTAATTTCAATGCAGTGGTTGCAAATATTGCATGGATCACCATCATTTGGATTTTCACAGTTGATGGCTTTGGCCATGATTCGGGCTGAAGTGGTTTTTCCTACCCCTCTGGGTCCCGTAAAAATGTATCCATTGGCCAGACGATGTCTTTTGAGTGCATTGCGTAGGGTACGCGAAACATGTTCTTGGCCTACCACATCTTCAAAAGTTTGAGGACGATATTTCAGAGAGGAAACGATATAAGCAGATTCTTGATCAGCCACGTTTTATACTTTCGGGTTGTTTAATGTAAAACTGATCTCAAGGATGCGTGTACCCCAGGGGATTCCAGCACACGATCATAATGCTTACCGCTGCTTCCTTCCGGATCTGACGGGGTTGGGCCCACTCTCGTTGCAGGACCTGAAAGCACAACGCATCTTCAAGATCAGATGATGTTTGTATTCAACTAAAAAAAGCGAAATAATGTATTAATTATCGGGGGCGAAGGAAGCTCGATTTGTGGAATTTCGAATTGACTGAGTCCACACCATCCAGGAACCTGAATCTATAAAACTTCCAGCAAATCTTCCTTAGCAAAGAATCTTTGCATAATCATAATCATCATTTCGTGATCCTTAACACCGGCAGTTTCTCGAATTGAGTGCATGGAGAGCATGGCATTTCCTGCATCAACCACTGGAATACCTAGACCCGTTGCCGTTATGGGGCCAATGGTAGAACCGCAGGGCAAATCCGTTTTGTGAATATAATGCTGGACAGGTACATCCATATCCTTTCCCAATTGTTCGAACATTGCTGAGGTGAATGCGCTGGTTGCGTATCGATGATTAGCATTAACCTTGATAACAGGTCCCCGATTCATTTTCACTGCATGTTGAGGATCATGAAATTCAGCATAGTTGGGATGGATCGCGTGGGCACCATCGGCTGAGATACAGAGACTGTTGGCCAGAGCGCGCTGCAAATTGTGGTTGCTGTCTGATTCATCAGCAACCCTTTGAATAATATCCCTGACAAAGGTTGATGCCGCTCCATTTTGAGTTGAGCTGCCAATTTCCTCGTTGTCAAACAATGCAATCATACTGGTTTGTGGAACTGATGCTGAGATGCTGGTCATTGCTTCCAGGGATGCGTGACACATTGTGAGATTATCGAGACGACCACTCACTAGAAATTCCTGATTATAACCGCTGAGTTTTGCTGCTTGAGTGTCATAGCATTCAAGTTGCCAGGACGCGATTTCATCAACCCGCACACCCAGATCCCTGGCAACAAGTTCCTTGACCAATGACTGGTCAACGGGTTCACCCTCAAGATTTTCAAGAGCAAGGATGGGTGGCATATGGTTCTGCTTATTCAGTTTCAGACCCTTTTCATTCACCTCACGGTTGAGATGAATAGCCAGCTGTGGAACCCGCAATAGTACATCTTCATTACGGTACGGAACTACCTTCAAGTGACCTTTGTCCTTAAGAATAATCCGACCAGCCAGGGACAGGTCGCGATCGGTCCAACTTGCCAGTAGTGGACCACCATAGACCTCTACACCGAGCTGTATATATCCACTACGGCTGAATTGAGCCTGAGGTTT
>JAERTH010000086.1 GCA_016844955.1 Fidelibacterota bacterium
CTTCTCGTAACAATATTGAATTTACCTGTCGGGAAAATTGTCGTTTCCATGATCCGGTAAAACTTGAAATGGTACCGGTATCACCGATTTGAAAAATCAGATGTACATGGTCTGGATTTATTTTATAGGCAATCAAATTTACGCGGTGCAATTTTGCTGAAAGGTGGAGTATATGCTGCAGAAGAGAGCCAAACAGATTGGTCGAGAGGAGGTTGATGCCCTCGCCCACATTTGTAGTAATGAAATAGTATCCGAATGGACGATATGGACGTCGTCGCGAATTACGATGCATGGGTATAACTTTCTATTTTGGGGTTAGGCGAAAATAGGGGGTGGGGGGATGATTAAAACATGTTTTTTTGGCAATCAATCTTCCAGGCGACGATTCGAATCGTCGCTTGGATTCAACCACCCCCCCCGACCCCATCAACCCAACCTTCTTCTTGCCTGAAAATCAATTCAGGGCATATTTCAGGACAAATCTAACTCTCAGGGGATATACATGGTTCGTACATTTAAAATATCAGTTCTTTGCTTGCTGTTTAGCCTGGGCGCCACTGCTAAAAGCATTCACTACACCCTCTCCATGTCCGAACCACACACCCACCTTTTTGAGGTGGAGATGCGCCTGGATGGTTCCGGTGCAAAGGAGACTGTGGCACTTCCGGTCTGGACCCCAGGATCTTATCTGGTACGGGAATATGCCAAAAATGTCCAGGATGTAAGTGCTCACAGCGAGGATGGCTCCAGACTTGAGATTAAAAAAATCGACAAGAACCATTGGGAGATTAAGGGGAAACGAGGAAAGGATATCATTGTATCCTATAAAGTGTACGCCTTTGAGCATAGTGTTCGCACAAGTTATCTGAATTCAGAGCATGCCCTGGTTGTCCCGGCCAGTGTGTTGATGTACTGGCAGAAAAACCAACAGAGAACCCACAAACTTCACATTGAGATACCGGATACCTGGTCTACCATCACCACGGCTCTGGAACCTTTCAATAAGCCAGGTAATGTGGACTTTACGGCCAGAGACTATGATGAGCTTGTGGATTCGCCCCTGGAAATTGGCAACCAGCATGTCATCGAGTTTGAGGTTCTGGGGAAACCCCATGTCATAGGTCTGTATGGGGCCAGTAATTATGATGACTCAACGCTGGTTAGCGATTTTTCAAAGATCATGGAAGCAGAGGCAAAGATATTTGGTGGCCTGCCGTACGAGCACTATACGTACATCCTGCATGCCGAAGAAGGTCGTGGCGGCCTGGAACATGCCAACTCATCCGTAAATTTTATCTCACGCTGGTCCTTTAATGATGAGAAGCGCTATAAAAGCTTGCTGGCGCTCATTGCCCATGAGTTTTTCCACACCTGGAATGTGAAGCGTATTGTGCCAGAAGGCGTGGCCAACTTCGATTATGACCAGGAGAATTACCTGGATGAATTGTGGATGGCTGAGGGTTTTACCAGCTATTATGATGAATTGATTCTACAGAGAATCGGTCATGTTGACCAGGATGCCTACCTTGAAGTCCTCAAGGATGAAATCAATACACTGGAATCCCGTCCAGGAAGGTTTCACCAATCTGTGGCTGAAGCCAGCTACGATGCCTGGATCAAGTATTATCGATCGAATGAGCACTCCAAAAATTCAACGATTTCCTATTACAATAAGGGCCACCTGATAGGTTTGCTTCTGGATATCAAGATTATTGCTGCCACCAATGGCAACGCCGGGCTCGATGACGTCATGCTTAAACTGTACCGCGATTTTGCTCTAAAGGATAAAGGATACACCAGTGATAATGTCCGGCAGGTTTGTGAAAAGATAAGTGGGTTAAATCTTTCCAGTTTCTTCAACAATTATGTTTTTGGTGTTGAGCCACTGCCCTATGATGAAGTCTTTGACCTGGCGGGTCTTAAAATGGATACCACTTCTGAGAAGAGTGCCTGGATTGGGGCGATCATGCGTGTTCAAAACGGGCGTTTGATGATTACAGGTATCGTCGAAGATTCACCCGCCTGGAAGGCAGGGTTGAGTGTGAAAGATGAGTTGATATCCATTGACGGCTTCAGGTCAAGGAGGTCTCCACCGGTCTATCTCGGTGAAAAAGTGCCTGGTGATCGCATCATCTGCACGGTGAGTAGGAATGGAATATTGAAGGACATCCACCTGACCGTAGGTTTTACACCCGCCTCGATTTCAGAACTAAGGCAGGTAGTAACACCCAGCGAGGATCAAAAGGTGGTGTATGAAAAATGGCTGGGAGTTCCTTGGGAAAAGGAAAAAGAATAAAAGGTGTTAACGATTGTAAATTGTAGCAGACCTTCTGGTGACCATTTTAAAAAAAAGAACCCATCACTTCCATGATGGGTTCTTTGATATATGGCAGGACAATCTCCCCCCCGGGGTGTGTCACTTATTTTGCATGAAACTCAAATGGCATCTGGAATGTCACTGGGGTGGCGGTGCCATTTTGCATAGCTGGATTCCAGTCGGTATTTTCAACAGCTGTGATGGCTGCGGCATCAAATTGAGCTCCAGCACTTTGGGCGATCTGGATGTTTGAGATGTTTCCCACTACATCTACATCAAAGTTTAGAATTACAGTTCCACTGTTTTTGAGGGCTTGTTGTTGAAGTGGGTAATGGGTCTGGCTTTTCAAATACGCCATGCCATAAACCGGTTCAGGCTGAGCGGTGTAATTGGTGGAAACTGGCTCGGCCATCAAACTAGTGGTGCCAAAAAGAACGATAAGTATGCTTAAGATAACTTTGGATTTTAACATGATTGTCTCCGTTTCGATTTTGTTTAATTCATTCATACGGCATAGTCTTTCTCAAAGTATGTGCCAATAACATATTGTCGGGTGTAAAATAATGATAATAAACAAATTAGCATGTTTTTGCATACGTCGATACCAGGTTTTTTATACGGATATCTGATATACATGTATATCAGAATGATATGTTTGAAATGCGATTTAGTGTTGTGTTTTTAAATAGTCGCAAAGAGTATGTGCTTGTATTCACACAGGTTGATGTCAATCTCCCCATTTTCAATCTTCTTGGACAGGATGCTGTCTGTTTTCAGAAAGGTGTTGTAGAGCCTAGAAGTCATGGGCTGGGATGAATTGGCAGAGTTTATTCTGGTAACATGGTCAGCCCGGGAGTGTATTTCTGCAGGCTTGAGGTAGACGGGTATTCACAGACTATAAAGACAGCGTATTTGGGAGGAAATACTCCCCGATAGAAAATCGATCTAACAGTGCTATTCTAAGATCTGATTAAGTTGTAAAAAGGAAGAGCCCACCACTTTTGCGATGGGCTCTTTGATATATGCAGGACAATCGACCCCGTATGGGGGATTGTCACCTATCGTGCGCGAAACTCGAAGGGCAGTTGAAAAGTAACAGGGATTGCTGTGCCATTCTGCATTGCAGGGTTCCAGTCGGTGTTTTGCACGGCTGAGATAGCAGCAGCATCAAACTGGGAGCCACCACTTTTTGCAACCTGGATGTCAGAGATGTTGCCCACAACATCGACATGGAAATTCAAAACAACAACACCATCATTTTTCAGGTGTTGTTCATAGCTTGGAAATTGAGTCTGGCTTCTCAGATACTGCATGCCATGAACCGGTTCGGGCTGAGCGGTGTAATTGGTGGAAACTGGCTCGGCCATTAAAAAGGATGCACCAAGAAGAACGATGAGTGTACTTAAGATAACTTTGGATTTTAACATGATTGTCTCCGTTTCGATTTTGTTTAATTCATTCATACGGCATTGTCTTTCTCAAAGTATATGCCAACAACAAATAGATGGAGGTAACATATTGTATATAAATGATATATTTCGCGCTAAAAATTACCGATGCCAAGTTTTTCTCTCCAGTTTATGATATACAACTATATCAGAATGATATGTTTCATAAGTGAATTATCAGTGCATCGATAGGTGCTCAATTTATGGAGTAATATTTTTAAACCATCCTCATACGGGGAGTACAGTGAATCTCCTTGCCATAGAAAAATAAATGAAATCATATTGAAAAGATGGTCGATTATACTAGATTCAAATACAATTAACCAAGGGGGCTTCTCAATGTATACAAAGAACAGTATTCTGTGCACAATCCTGATTTTAGCTTGTCCAATTCTACTCTCAGCGCAAACCATGTTGAATTTAGACGAAGAGACCAACTTGGTCCAATACCCAGGGACAACACTATCCTGTCAGGTAAACCTGGAAGGCCCCGGGCAACTAGAAATTTTGCTCGAAGGGTGGCAAAGCACTACATATTCAGAATTAGACTACGATCGAATCTATGTGTATGGCCCAACCATGGAGCCCATAGGGTTTGCGAACTCGACGGATGAAAGTGATCCATATTTATGGCGCATGCTTGGGAATCCAGATATGTTGACCACCCCCATAAACCAGGGCGGAACATACACCATCGCGTTGCACTCAGGTGAAAATTATGGCTGGCCCTATGGACAAACAACCCAGGCCTATTCGATTCTGGTTTCGCAGGTTTTGGTTGACGATGTGTTTGAACCCAATGATGAGATTGCCACTGCATCACCCCTAAGCTTTGACATGACCTATGAGGCTTATCAGTGGAAGTCCGTTGGATATACCAATGTGGCTACCGGAGATATTGATTTCTATCGGCTAACCCTTCCCACAGCTGGAACTGTGGAAATTGCCACCACCGATTGGATATCTACTTACAGGTGGCCTAATGATAATGATTATGTAAAGGTTTATGATGAAAGTGGGAGGCGAGTATACCGTGGACCCAATCTCGCCAATGGTCCTCAGTCGTTTACTGTCAGTGACCCAGGAGATTATTTTATCGAGCTCTATAGCGGTGATGGAGTATCGATGGATCCCTATGAGGTAACTTTTGGCTTCACAGAAAATCCTGCAGGACTAAATATAATACTGAATGTCCCCGAAGAATATGGATCCATCCAGGAAGCGCTCGACCTGGCCGACCCTGGTGATACTGTTTTGGTTCAACCAGGAACCTATATGGAGAATATTTCCTGGCCAGGCACCCAGGGAATTAATCTCATCAGTACCGGGGGGCCTCAAAACACGATCATAGATGGAAATCGAGATTTTAGTGTCATAGAATTTATTGAAATGGTTATGGCTGGCTCAGACTCAACCACACTAATCCAGGGTTTTAGAATCACCAACGGTAATGCATTTATGTCCGGAGGTGGCATTAACATAGAGTTTATGCAGCACAGCTTAACCCTGAGAGATGTGGAGATTGTGGACAACTTGTCCGAGATGCATGGAGGGGGGCTTTCGGCCCAGGGAGGAGCAGTGAATCTGGAGAATGTTGTCATTGCCAATAATCATTCCATGGAACGAGGTGGAGGAATAGACCTTGTTAATGTCACATTGAATGCGATCAATTTGACCATGGATGGTAACACTTCAGATATGTCAGCCGCTGCCATGTATGTGTTCGATGGCAATATTCATATTTCTCAAAGCGTCTTTCATCGTAACATCTCTGAGATTGAAGGAACGGCCATTGAGCATGCACTCGAGGAGTGGGTCCTCTACCCCATTGGTAACCTAAATATTACCACCTCCAATTTTGCAGGCAATGGAATTGCTGTTAAAAATACGCACATCTGGACCAGCCAACTGGAGGACAATTATTGGGGAGCTGCCAGTGGCGCTTTTGACCCTGAAGATAATCCCGAGGGAACTGGTGAGGAGGTGATGGGGCGTTGTGATGTGCATCCCTGGTTGACCTCTGAAAATGTTGATGCACCCATGTTGCCACCTGCAACCATGAGCATTGATAGCTCTGGTGCAGATTATATCGCCATCAGTTGGACGCCCTCAGGAGCTTCGGATATAGCCGGGTACAAGGTTTTCTATAATACCAATCAACAAGGTTTCCCCTATGCTCAAGTTATAGATGTAGGGCTGGATACGACCTATCTATTTGAGAATATCAATCTGAACTCAACATACTATATAGCAGTAACCGCTGTGGATACTGACGGTAATCAAAGCTGGTATTCTGAAGAGAAATCCGCCTATTCCCGAGCTGTTTCTATTGAAAACATCCACTTGATTGATGAAGCCAATCTGGAAAGAGTCACCCATCAAAATCCTACATTTGCCTATGACTATATTGATGTTCCTAGTATGTCTCAAATGTCATATCAGATTCAAGTATCAACAGACAATACATTCGCTGAAATCGATATGTGGAATACCGGACTGGTGAATAGCTCCGCCCAGGAAATCATGTATGCGGGTCAAGCCCTGCTGGATGGAAACACCTATCATGTTAGAGTCCGAGCCGGTGAAAATGATATGCTGAGTGATTGGATTGGTTTGACTTTTAGAATGAATACTGCACCTGGACAGCCTGCTCTGATTGCTCCCCAGGATAGCATTATCGTTGATTCAAATCCGACCCTGTCAGCAACATCCACTCAGGATGCAGATGAGGATACACTTTTCTACCAACTACTACTCTATAGCGATCCTTATCGCAATGGCCTGATTAGCAGTTCACCGCAGTATGAAAATGTTAATGATGAATTCAACTGGCAGATTGATACCCAGCTGGATGAAAATCAAACCTACTACTGGTCTGCTGGAGTTACGGACACCTACGAATGGACATGGAGTGATGAACTCAGATCTTTTACCTATGATACCCGGAATGATCCTCCCGGTGAAGCTTATCTCTGGGAACCCCGCCGCAATGCGGAAACTGGTTTGACCCCAACATTTGAATGGTTCCGAGCAGATGATCCCGATCCAGGAGAGACCATTTGCTCCTATACATTATACATTGACTCTCCTGTTCCCGGACTTCAAGTCTATGATGTTGGAACCAACACCTCCTTCACCCTGTCCGAGCCTCTCATAGACAATACTGAATATTACTGGATGGTTGTCGCTCGTGATGACCAGGGTCTGGAGCAAGAAATCCATAGTCCATATAGACGATTTGTCACCAACACCCAAAATGAAGACCCATCAGTGGCTGAATTGATCGCTCCTGATTCTGTCATTGTTTTAACCCTACATCCTGAATTGCACTGGACGCCAGTGCTGGACCATGATCCCAACGATATAATTTCATATGAGGTGCATTGGTGGAAACAGGGGGAAGATATTCAAGACTCGGCGCTTACTGCAATGAATCACACCATCATTGAGCAAGAGTTAGAAGATAATTCACAGTACAATTGGATGGTGATCAGCATGGATAACTCAGGGGGGCTTTCCCACTCACTGGAGACCGCCTTCTGGACGGATCTCATACCAGAGGCACCCGTGGCCTTTGCATTGCTTTCACCGGATGATAATACTGCTGGGCTGTCCAGAACACCCAGTTTTCTCTGGGAGGCTGCCAGGGATCCTGATCCACTGGACTATGTTACTTATACTGCTCAAATCGCCCTGGACTCATCATTTACGAACATTGTTTTGGAGCCATTGGAACTCTATCACAATGGTTTTGAGTTGGAAGCAGGCAATCAGCTGGAAGACAACACGGAGTATTGGTGGAGAGTGGTTGCTGTGGATACGGATTCATTGAGTACCGTATCAGAAGTTTTCAAATTTACGGTGGGAACCGTGTCACTGTCCAGTGAAGCACACCTGCCAACTGAATATGTGCTTGAGCAGAATTATCCCAACCCATTTAATCCCAGCACAACCATCAAGTTCGGATTACCAGAATCTGCAAATGTGCAGATGGCAATCTATGATATTCGTGGAAAACTGATTACTACCGTTGAATCTGGCACGAAACAGGCCGGTTGGTATGAGTATACCTGGAATGGCCTCACTGATTTTGGAGAACCCGTGTCAACAGGTCTGTACTTTAGCAGACTTAAGGTCACAGGGTTAACAGCAGGTGGGGCTGGGTCATACACTAAGACGATTAAGATGGTATATTTGCAGTAAAAATGGGTGGGTTTGAACCAACTAACCCCCTCAGAAATTAAGTGGAGATTTGATGAGTAAAATTAAGCATCTCACAGTTGTACTTGCGAACATGTTGTTCTTTGGGTTGCTTTCTGTAAGCAACGCTCAGGTAATCGAAGGGGATGTGTTCCTGAGTGAACAAGCTGAGGTGGATTCATTTGCAGGGACGTTTATAACAGGTGACCTTGACATTCACGGTTCTGAGATAAATGATTTATCCCCCCTCTCTATGCTTGATTCTGTGGGCGGGAATCTACGACTACGCAACAATAATGCGCTTACAAGCCTGAATGGCTTGAATAATGTAACGCTCGTCGGTGGGGTCTTAATAGTAGAAAACAACACTGCCCTCACAAGCCTGAGTGGCTTAGATAGTCTCAGTTCTGTAGGCAGCCTGAGGATGAGTTACAATGACCTGCTCACAAATGTGGATGGTCTGAGCAGTCTTTTATCTGTGAGTAACGGCATGGCTATACAAGCCAATGCTTCCCTCACAAACCTGAATGGCTTGAGTAATATTACTTCCCTAAGTGGGAGTTTATGGGTAGTAAACAATGACGCCCTTACACACCTGGGTGGTTTAGGTAATCTTACTTCTGTAGGTGAGTTGCATATAAGCTACAATGACTCGCTTGGAAACCTGGATAGTCTGACCAGTCTTGTTTCTGTGGATGACATTATGGATATTCGTGAAAACAGTGCGCTGACAAACCTGGATGGCTTGATCAATCTTGCCTCCGTAGCCAGGCTCACCATTGGAGACAATGACGTCCTCACCAGCCTGAATGGCCTGAGCAACCTTGATTCTATTGAGGGGGATCTATCTATCCATGACAATGCGCTTCTCGAAAATCTGTATGGCCTGAATAACCTTACTACTGTGGGTGATCTGTATATTACAGGAAATCGCGTACTTTCGAATCTGAATAGCTTGAGCAACCTTACTTCTATCAGGGGTCATCTGCATCTACAAAATAATGCAGCACTCTTGAATCTGGATGGATTAGGCAATCTCACTATTTTAGGAGATTATCTAAATTTACAGAACAATGCTTCACTTACAAATCTGGATGGTCTGGGAAATCTTAGCTCACTAAACAGTTATATGTATATACGTAATAATCATGCTCTCACAAGCTTGATTGGCTTGAGCGGCATTACGTTTATTAGTGGTGAAGTATCATTGTTTGATAATAATTCCCTCACAAGCCTGAATGGCCTAAACAACCTTGATTCAGTTGGGTGGAATCTATCTATCCAATACAATGAGCTTCTGGAAAATCTGGATGGCCTGGAAAATCTTACTCATGTCGAAGAACAACTGTTAGTACGCCACAACCCCGCCCTCACAAACCTGGATGGTCTAAGCAACCTTGATTCTATTGGTTGGGATTTGTCCATACAGGATAATACACTTATTACAAACCTGGAAGGCCTGAGCAATATTACTTCTGCCAGTAACAATCTATATGTGCTGGAGAATAGTTCACTCACAAGTCTGAATGGTCTTCGTAACCTGACTTATGTTGGAGGCCGTTTACATGTAGAAGACAACGACTCCCTCACCAGCCTGGATGGCCTGGACAATCTTGTTACTGTGAACAATAATCTAGTAGTAGAAGGAAATGCTACACTCACAAACATGAATGGTCTGGGCAATCTGGTTTCTGTGCGTGAGTTGGAAATACTCTGGAATGACGCACTCACGAACCTGGATGGCCTGAGTAATCTTACCACTATAGACTATGGACTGTTTGTACGGGCGAATGCCTCTCTCACGAACCTGGATGGCCTTGCAAACATTTCTACCGTAAGTGATTTAGACGTACAATACAATGCCGCCCTCACAAATGTGGATGGCCTGAGTAATCTTACTTCTGTGAGTGATGATCTGTTCGTAAAAGATAATGATGCACTAACAAATATAGATGGCCTGAGCAATCTCACTACTGTGGGGGGGCATCTATTTATTGATTACAATGCCACCCTCACAAATATAGATGGTCTGGAAAGCCTTACTTCTGTAGGTGATAATATGGGAGTAAGATACAATGACTCACTTACAAGTATTGATGGATTGAGCAATCTTACCTCCCTGGAGGGTCATCTGTCCATTAAGAACAATAGTTCACTCACCAGCCTGGATGGGTTGATAAATCTTGTATCCGTAGAAGAATTGGAAATATACGGAAATGATTCTCTTTTGAATTTGGAAGGTTTAAGTAACCTGACATCTGTGGGTGATGATCTGGAAATCCTCTACAATGACGCACTTATAAACCTCGATGGTCTTGACAACCTGACATCTGTGGGTGGTAACTTATACATAAAATACAATACATCTCTGACTGACCTGGATGCCCTGAGCAATCTTGCTTCTGTGGGTGGAGACTTGAACATTCGAGGTAATTATCCTCTACATAGCTACTGTGGACTGTGGTTAGTACTAAGCTCGGATGGAGTAGGTGGTAACTATAGCTCATCATTTAACTATGTTGATCCAGCACAGCAGCAAATTATAGATGATGGTCCATGCATAACATCAGTAAACGATGAATTGGTGCCTAAAGCCTATTGCCTGCACCAAAATTTCCCCAATCCTTTTAATCCCACCACAATCATCAACTATAACTTGCCACAACAGTCCACTGTGAGTCTCACCACCTGATGAGCGACATTTAGAATTCCCAGTTGACGACAGTTATTATTCCCGTTTTTAAAGGGCAATAATAATAGACTGTTTGGATCAGATAGAGGAGATCCGGATGGTTACAGATCAACAAGTAAGGAGACTGTTTCAGATGT
>JAERTH010000087.1 GCA_016844955.1 Fidelibacterota bacterium
GGTGAATTACCTCTGGTAAATCTTACTCCGGATTTTGAATTCGATCTCAAGGATATCATGGGCTTTACCCGCATGTGGAACTGGTATCACCAGCATGATAACCAGCTAGCCAAACGAACATTCGCTTATCAGGGAGCAGGCATTGAAATGTCCCAGTCAGCCAATGAGCTGATCATTGAGCTTGAAGCGGGTACAAGAGTTGGTCGTCTACGTTTCGACTACCGCAGTGACCAGATATCACTGGGTGCGGTCAGTAGTGATCAGGCGGGTACCATGCTTCTCAAACATGTTGATGAAGATCAAGGTTCCATGCTCATCGATTTTGCCTTCCTGGAGGAATCTGAAAATGCCACTATCCATATCGCTATGGAAACCAGTGATCGAGATGATGTGCAACTGGACATTGAACACAAGTTCCTGGCCAGAGCTGGAGAAGTGATTGGTGCTGGCAGGGAAGCCGTGACTGTACGCGCTATCCCGGCGAGCTATTCATTATCCAATAACTATCCCAATCCATTTAACCCACAAACTCATATTGAATATGATCTGCCTGAGGACACCCATGTTGTCTTGAGTATCTATGATATTCAGGGTCGCTTGGTGAAAACCCTGGTGGAATCAGAAATGCAATCCGGGTATTATCATGCCATGTGGAATGGTACAGATAGCAATGGACACCTGGCAGCCACGGGAATTTATTTCTTCCGTCTGGCTACACCAGGTTACATGAAGACACATAAAATGCTGCTCCTGAGGTAAGACTCAGGAGTTGGCACTACTGATCAGAAAAATGGTCAGCGAAGAGCAGGAGAATAGACTGCTTTAACCTGTGAAGATATAAATTGACAAGACAATCTGCTGGGTTGTGAAAATAAAAACATATGGTGAACCAATGACATCTGTACGTGATATGAAAGTAGCTGGCCTGAAATTGCTCCTGTTCAGCATGGTGATAATTCTATCTGGCTGTGCTGGAGAAAAACCACCTGTTTGGTATACAGAATTACCCGCGGGTGCAAATTTTTATCATGGTGTCGGTATTGTTCAAAAGACCTCTGAGAATGCTGAAAATATTCGTGAACTCGCCAGAAATGCCGCTCTGGCGGATATCGCTTCACAAATTCGCGTAAACATCGAATCAGAAATGAGTTCTGTAGTCACCGAAAGTGCTGGAGGTATCGATGAAAAAGTCGATTTCATTTCTCAAAGTCGGACAGCTGCCGTCCTGACCGGTGTTGAACAGGTTCAGATATTTGAAGATGAAACCAGCTATGGCATATATATGCGATTGTCCCGGACCATCTACCAACAAGAATCTGAGAAGATTTGTAAACTGGGTGTGGCAGAAGCCCAGAATTATCTGGATCAGGCCCAGGCTGATAATGTTGAGCCTACTCAGGTGCTCCAGAATAAGCTGTATGCCTTAAATAAATTATCCATGATAGAGGATTTGCTGACCCGTTATGACCAGGATGGTTCAAGTGTAAAAACCATTTCTGAAATCCGCAGTTCCCTTGCAGAATGGTTTGGTCAACTTGAGCTATCTACCAGCATGGATAAGGCCAACTGGGTGATGCTGAAAGGCTTGGTCCAACCAATTCCCATCTATGTTACCCAAATGAGTGGCAGTGATCGAGTTGCGCTCAAGCGTTTTCCTTTGCAGGTCAGCTTTGGGTCGACATCCTTCAAAATACAGGCAAACGATTCTGGAATGGTAAAGCTGGAAACCATACATTTTGATTCTGTAACTGCTTCAGGTATTATCAGCATCGAGCCGGACGTTGCTGAGCTTGCCGGTGAACAGGGGAAGGTCTTACCCTTCCTTAAAACCGTACAGCTCCCAAAAATCCAGCTCAATCTGGCTGTCCGCGGACCACTGATGGAGATCAGGGCCAATGAAACCGCCCTGGACAAGCCCATGGATCATCCCTATTTGAGTCCCATTCTAAAAACCACACTACAAAAGGCCATTCAGGCAGAATTTGTTGATGGATTTGGCCAGAATAGTGTGGATTATGTGATCAGCCTAAATGCCCGGAGCGTTGAAGCAGGACCACCTACTGAAACCTATGGGAAAACCATTTATAAATGTTTGACCAGCGTTGAGGTTAATGTGCTGGATGCACAGGGTGAAGAGGTCCTTTTCACAACCCATCTTCAGGATGTGGATGGTGCTGCCTTTAGCGGGTATGATGCAGCAAGCCAAAAATCTTATGCCAAAATGTCCAAGCGGTTTGAAACTGAAATTGTACCAAAATTGA
The DNA here is from genome assembly GCA_016844955.1 of Fidelibacterota bacterium. Classification (GTDB taxonomy): domain Bacteria; phylum Fidelibacterota; class UBA8477; order UBA8477; family JABMPR01; genus JABMPR01. The sequence goes on from JAERTH010000087.1 coordinate 2,262, forward strand.
CCAAGCTATTCAGAGGTGAAACAGAATAGGGGGGACTATGAAACGAAGTAAAGCTACATTTTGGACGCTCATCCTGATTCTGACAGTGTTCAACTCAAGTGCTTTTCCGCAGGAAAATCCGGTTACTTTACACATTCTTTATACCCAGAACAACAATGGGGAAATCAACAACTGCCATTGTCCCAGCAACCCATTGGGTGGGTTTGAAAAACGACACACATTTCTTACCCGGTGGTTATCTGATCATCCCAATACACTCCTGTTTGACTCAGGTGATTTCCTATCATTCGATGGCGATATGGAACAGGATTTCAACGTCATTTCACTCATGGATCGCATGTCCTACAGCGCGGTCAATATTGGTGATCAGGAACTATCCAATGGGCTTCAGTTTTTGGAGGAATATATACTCAGTAGCCCCATACCACTCATATCCTCAAACCTGATGATCGATAGTCCAAAACCAAAGTTGTATAAACGCTACATCACTTTTGAAAAAGCCGGAGTGCGCATTGCAGTCACCGGAGTCGTGGGTCCGGACAACGTAAAGTATTACACCGAGATGTCTGGTGAATCCTTACTCTGGTGCGTGAACCCCGAGAAGGCATTACAGATTGTTCATGACAACCAGGCTGAAGTACGCGAAGCCGACCTGACCATCCTACTTTCGAATCTGGGACTGGATAATGATCTGAATCTGGTAAATGAAATCTCATTCCTTGATGTAATCATTGGGGGGCATTCTCAACATCTGTTGGATGAACCTATCAAGAAAAAAGGTGCACTCATTGTCCAGTGTGGCAAAGATGGACATCATGTGGGTCATCTGGAAATTACCATTCAGGATGGAGAAATCATTGAGTATATGCATGCAGTCATTCCCATGGATATGGGGATTGAGGACAGTCAGGATATAATAGAATTAATTAAGGGAATCTAATATGAATGTGTTAACGTATTTCAAAACCGTAATAGTACTGGTTCTGCTCTCCTCCGTGGGATCATCACTGCTTCTCGCTGAGGATGCAGTTGCTCTCAAAGTGGGGGATGCAGCCCCAACATTTTTCCTGCGTGATCTTGAGGGAGAAAATTTCTTCTTGAGTCGTTCACTAAAAGAGGAACGCCCCATTGTGCTTTCTTTCTTTGCCAATTGGTGCATACCCTGCCGCACTGAGATTCCCAATTATGAAAAAATGTTCACACAGGATCAGTATGCCGACGTCGAGCTAATCTATATCCATGTCAGTGAGCCCAGACAACCAGCTGACTACACCGGTACAGATGTAATGCTGATTCAACGGGTAATGATGGATTGGGGCATGACACATCCAGTTCTCTATGACCGCTATGGTGTGGTGGCAGAAAAGTACAACGCAACCTCCCTTCCAACATCAGTTGTGATTGCCCCCGATGGGACCATAAAATACTACCACAAGGGCTATAATGAGGGTGACGAAAAGGAACTGGGTATTATATTATCCAAAATTTTAGGTGAAAAGTAGTCTTGCACTTTATAAGGATAGACCAACCCCAAGTGGATTGCCCACTTATCAGGTATTGAGAAATCTCAATGGTTAGGAAGTTATGAAAAAAATCATTTTTGCTTTGTTGTTCGCATGTACTGCATTGATGGCCGACGTGGTGCAACGTGATAGAACCGTATTGAGAACTGGACCTGGAGCCTGGTACCCTGCACTGGTTGAATTGAGTAAAGGAGCTAATGTAAAGGTAATCAACAAAGGAGATCGTTGGATCGAAGTCAGTTCCGGCAAGGATAGGGGCTTTATTGCAGCCAAATCCCTGGAAACGAAAGCAAACTCAAAAAATAATGACATATTCGCCCAGATGGGCATGCAAACCACATCAGTGAGTGTCTCACAATCGGCAGTCAGCGCTTCCATTAAGGGTTTTGCTGAACGATTTTCTAAACGACTTGAATCTGATCTGAATACCATCCAGCATATCGAGGAAATGGGTTTTGACAATAAGACCTATGCCTTGTTCAAAAAAAATACAATCAAAAATAAAGAGTTAAAAAAACTCAGACGCGTAATTCATATGCCACGCGCTAAGAAAAATCATTCCTTCACTTTCCAGGAGGAAGGTAGTGGTCTGGCTGTGGCAGCGAAACTGGGATCCATGGGTCTGTACAGAAACGCTTTCCTGGAAGAATATGTGAATCTGGTTGGTACATTTGTCGCCGAACAGAGTCAGGGCTATGATATTAACTTTCGTTTTCTGATCCTAGATCAGGATGGCGTCAATGGTTATGCATGTCCTGGTGGCATTATCTTCATCACCAGAGGTGCCCTGGAAATGATGCGGTCGGAGGCTGAATTGGCCTGTTTCCTTGGGCATGAGATCTCCCATGTTGTGTATCGTCATGGGATGAAAGAGATGGAAGAGCGCAAGGAGATGATCATCGCTGATGGTGCTTTTGAAGAGATGTCGAGAACAGTCGGTGAATCAGAAAAGATTGCTAAAGTAAGCGAGGAGTTGGATGATATAGCGCTTGCCTCTTATGAAACCATTTTTGAGGGACGCCTGGGCGATTATGAAGAGGAAGCAGATGAAATGGGGCTGCTCTATGCTGTCCGCTCAGGGTATGATCCGCATGCCATGGCTACCTTGCTTAATCGCATGGGCACTGGACACTCCATGACCAATAGTGAACACTACTCTCCCGCACAGAACAAGCTGCGTATTTCCCGTCTGAATAAGTATCTAAAGCAGAAACGCTGGAAGAGTAAACACTACAGGCTGCATGGTGAAAGATTCAGTAAGATGGCAAAACGCCTATAACCCAATCCCCTGGAGATCAACTCCCCGTAAACCTGTGCTTTTGAGTGAGAAGCTTTGCCACAAAGAGCTTCTCACTTAGTAGAATCTAAAAAGCATTCCCTATAAGAATCCTGCTGTATGATTTAGGCGTACTATGGTCGCTAACATTCCTAATAGTTGATAAAAGAAAAAAATAGCAATAGAAAACGATAATACAGACGATACTTGTACTAGTATATGGTATTAGCAAAATGTGATTGTCATAAGTAAAGGAATGTGGATTGTGAATTGGTTGTCAAATTACCGAATTGGTCAAAGATTGGTTGCACTTTTGGGAGTTGTGGTAGCTCTAATTCTAGTGAGTAATGTTATAAGCTTTGGGAGGTTGACTGATATTGAGCAGAGTAGCATTTTGGCGAAAGATGAGTCTGTCGTATTCGGGCTGTATGCTAAGGATTTTGAATTAAGTGTGGTTCAGGTGCAGCAATGGCTGACTGATATCTCCGCCACACGCGGGTTGGATGGGTTGGATGATGGATTTGAACAGGCTGAAGTGAATTATAACAGGGGTCTTGAAATCCTGGATGAATTTACAGAAATGTTCCATGCAGAAAATGACAGGGCGCAAGTCGAATTTATCAACGAAGTGAAACAAAATTTTAAGGATTTTTATAAAACTGGCCAAAACATGGCTCACGCCTATATCGAATTTGGTCCTGAAAAGGGTAATCAGTTTATGACGGAGTTTGACCCCTTCGCCGAGAGGATTGCACAGCAAACTGAAATACTCCTGGATTCTCAAATGAAAGAATTGAATATGTCCATGAACCACATTATTGATACCTCCACAACTAGTAAACGGCGTAGTATTTTGGTGGTTGCGTTTATGATACTACTCATTGGAACGGGGTCATATGTAATGGTAAAGGGGATAACAACTCCTCTCAAAAGACTGATTGAACTGATGAAAGATATTGCAAGTGGTGAAGGTGATCTTTCGGTAAGACTCAATTTGGATTCAAAGGATGAATTGGGCGAATTGTCTAAGTGGTTTGATACCTTCATCCAAAAGCTTGAGAATAATGCAGAGGAGCAAAGACAACTTCAGGTGGAGGTCCAGGGCTCTACCAGCGATTTAAGTGCAGCCTCGGTACAACTCTCCACCCTCAGTACCGAGATATCTGACAAATCTTCCAACATCTCAGATCTCTCAAACGTGGTTGCAGCAGCTTCTGAAGAGATGAGTACAAACATGGATACCATTTCGCAAACTTCTCAGACCTCCCAGGACAATATGAATTCCGTTGCTGGTGCAACCGAAGAAATGACCAGCACAGTGAGCGAGATTGCCCAAAACGCGGAGCAGGCCAGGGAAGTAACCGCTGAGGCAGTCCGAAATGTTGCCATTGCCTCCGGTAGGGTTGATAAACTGGGTGTGGCTGCAACTGATATCAGCAAAGTTACCAGCACGATTATGGAAATCTCGGAACAAACAAAATTGCTTGCTCTGAATGCAACAATTGAAGCTGCCAGAGCCGGAGAAGCAGGTAAGGGTTTTGCAGTGGTCGCCAATGAGGTAAAAGAGCTGGCCAAACAGACCAATGATGCCACTGCCGATATCAGCAATAAAATTGAGGCGATACAATTGGAAACTTCAGGAACGGTTACCGACATCAGCTCCATCTCTTCAGTAATTGGGAAGGTAAACGACATCGTTAATACCATCGCCACCGCTGTAGAGGAGCAGAATGTTACCACTCAGGATATTGCAGGAAACATAGGTCTGGCAACTAGTGGAATGGCTGATATTGTCAACAATGTATCCCAGGCCGCCCAGGCTGCCAGAGAGGTCGCAACAAATATTGCTACAGTAAATTCCGATATCGGTGGAATCCGCCAGGCCGGGCAGGATTTACAGGGATCTACTACACTGATCGGGGATACAGGCAAACAATTGTCTGATGTGGCGAGCCGCTTAAACGCCTGATTAAGTGCTGTAATAATTGAATTTGATGTAATTGGTTATCTCCAGTTTTTGACTATGAGTATTGTGGGTTCACTTGAATCAGGAGGCTGATTAAACAAGCCATACTCACAAGGTTTACAATAATTATTGTGTTTTAGCATAGTTGGCACGCATTTTTCAATAGCTGCTGTTACAAGAGAATCTCAGCTATGAATTATAAAATGCATCGAATCCTTCTGCTCCTGACCATGCTGTTGTGTTGTGTGTTTGTAAACGCCCAGGAGGAGCATTCACGTCCCAAAGTGGGTCTTGTCCTTTCTGGAGGGGGAGCAAGGGGGTTTGCCCATATAGGCACCCTGGCCCTCATCGATTCACTCAACATACCAATCGACTACATCGCTGGCACCAGTATGGGTGGAATTATGGGAGCCTTTTATGCCATAGGCTACGATGCGGTGGAGATAGAAAGATTGGTCCGAACCCTGGAATGGGAACAGCTATTTTCTGATGATCCACCCCGAGAATTAGTGCCCTATTACGTGCGCAAGTATGATGGACGTTTCCAGCTAAAGTTTGAGATTAAAGACGGGCGCCCCGTTGTTCCCAATGGCCTCATAAGTGGTCAAAAGATATTACTGAGACTGGCTGAACTCACATATGCCTATGAGAACGTTGAACATTTTGATGATCTTCCCATCCCATATCGTTGTGTAACCGAAGATCTTCTCACCGGGAATGAAGTGGTTCTGGAATCCGGATCACTTTCTAAAGCTATCCGGGCAACAATGTCCATTCCTACTGTATTTGATCCAGTTGAGTGGGGTGATTCTTTGCTCATTGATGGCGGACTGCTCAATAACCTGCCCACTGATATCGTCAAGGAAATGGGCGCCGATATTGTGATCACCAGTAGTGTGGGGAGATCCATACGCAGCAAAGATGAATTAAACAGTATCCTGGAGATTCTGGAACAGACCCTTTTTATCTCAGAGTACGCCAGAGAAGAACAGAACTTACACCTCTCGGATCTCACTATTTATCCGGAAATAGCTGAACTAAGTGCCGCTGATTTCAGCAAAAAAAATATTGATGCCATTATCCAGGCGGGGAAAAACGCAGCTGACCTGAACCGCAAGCATATGGAAGAACTGGCAGATTCCAATCAACTTGCTGCGGCCAGAAGCGAGTTTTCTGAAAAGGAGTCGCTGAGTAGAATTTATGGATTGCAGGTGACAGGTAATACAAGCTTACCCTTCACTTATATCTATGAATTATCAGGTTTGTCACCCGGTGATTCTGTTGATGCTGGGATGGTTGAGGAACAAATGCGCGCCATGAGGAGCTCAGAGCGAGTACAGGATGTAAGTTACTCAGCAATCATGAATTCTGCAGATGATGTGAGTCTGCAAATCCACGTAACTGAGAATGAGTTCCCCATTATCTCTGGATTAAAGATTAGAGGTAATCATCATCTGTCATATGTACACATTCTTCAACTTCTAAACATCCACAGGGGGGATCCCTTCAATCCTGAGATAATTGCAGAGAAGATTACTCAATTATACAGCTTGGGTGTGTTCAAGAATATCAGGTATGAGATTGAACCCATTGATTCAAAGCAGCTCAACCTTATTCTTATTGTAGAAGAAAAAGCCACCGATGTGCTAAGATTAGGCCTTCGCTATGACGATTATTTCAACCTGGTTGGGGTCATGGGTATAAAGCATGAGCATCTATTGCTACCGGGATTACGATTGGAAGGACAATATCAATTTGCAGGCTTGGGCAAGTATGAGACCCGTCTAACTTACCCAATAAATTTCCAGGGATTTATTGCCTATCCTTTACTGACACTCAATTCACAAAATGAACCTCGAACGATATATGAACTTTTGGGTGACCAAATAGCCGTTTATCGGGATCATCGTTTCCGAGTAGGATGTGGTATTGGCTTACATCCACGTAGGGATATGGTGATTGAGGTTGACTATGGTTATGAAGAATCTGATATGAGCCCGGAAGTCGGTCTGGCCAATTTGCCTGATTGGCAGGGTGAGTTTGGGAATCTAAAACTTTTTATCGGTATTGATGATCTCGACAATATGCTTATCCCAACCACAGGTAATCTTTTCGATTTTCACTACGAATACAGCATGACCCAGTTGTCAGGGGATGACAATTACTCAAGATTAGAGGTAACCTGGGATTCATATCATGCAAATTCTCCCAGGGACAATTTGAGGCTCCGAGGAAGATTCGGAATACTGGATGGAGGTGAGGATCTCTACTATAAGGGTTTTTACACCATGGGCCCCAATGACTTTGTAGGTCTTGATTATTATGAGCTCGCCTGGAAACGACTCTTGCTTGTGAGAGTGGATTATCGCCGCAGTATTGCGCCTGATTGGTATCTGAAATTCATCTACAATGTGGTTCCAAACCCTACCTGGGGTGGAGAACAATTGTATCCATTTGAAACCAAGGCGATTAATGGAATCGGGGCTTCACTATTATTTAACTCACTGTTAGGTCCAATCGAATATACGGTTAGTCTGGGTGAGAAAATTGATGCGGATGGACATAAAAGCTGGCAACAACAGTCGTACTTTACGGCCGGTTTTAAATTTTGAAATACAATAAACTTGATAAACACATACAAAGAGCCGAATCTATTATGAAGGCTGGGCGGAACTAGATGATACGGACTGAATTCAATACTGAAGCGGGTTTCCTGGATGCAAGGTACGAAGGGGATATAGATATTAAGCAGTTGGTCGAATACATCGCCGCCACGGAAAAAAATCGGCAGTATCCACGATTCTTGAAAATACTATCGGATGGAACCCATGCTAACATGATGTTTGCTCCCGGAGATCTTCCGCTCATCGTAGAAGCAAATTATAAATCCCTTAAGCAATATGACTACATCGTGGATGCCATTATTCTAGATAGTCCCAAAGAGACAGCCCTTTCACAATTATATCTGGAAATAGCCAAGACCAACAAGTACAAATTCAAGGTATTCGCTACCAGGGAAGCAGCCTTGCAGTGGCTGGAAAATACTGCCCCTGGGGGATAGGATTATACTTTCCACCATTGTACCATCCTTTAAAAACCGCTGCTAATCTTTGACCCCATGTACAGCAGTTCTGAGAATTTTCGTGCTTAGGACGACTGCTACATAATGGTCTCGTTGCGCCCCTGAAATGTACCTTGCTCATCAGTTTCTAATACGCCACTAACAAACCTCACATTTTAGCTTGACAAGCCTTGGGTCACCTTTTAACATAATGTGTCATACATCTTACTAATTATCTCCGTATGACTACTTTGAAAAAATTGAGGAAACTTTGAATACCAAGTATTCTTATCGAATAAGCTGGAACCTTTGCTGTAACACAAGAATGTGTCATACATCATTCATATTATTGAATAAGGGAGTACCTGCATGAATGGATTAGGTAAGTGGCTGAAACTAACTATCGGGGTGCTGTCGCTAGTGCCGCTGATGCTCCTTGCTGGCCAAGGCGGAAAGATATCCGGGCAAATTACTGATAGTCAAACTGGTGAATCGCTCCCCGGAGCGAATGTTTTACTCACCCATCGCTGGATCGATGGGGAAGAGTCACCCCTGGATGCTATTATGGGTTCGGCCAGTGATATAGATGGTCGCTACTATATACTTAATATATATCCCGGCACCTATACACTGAGAGTGGACTATATCGGCATGTCCAGTAGTAAGGTGACTGAAGTGGATGTCCTGGTTGATATGACAACCTTTATTGATGTGGCTTTAGAGCCAGCTTCCCTGGAAGGGGAGGCAGTTGTGGTAGAATCACAGCGCAACAATGAAGTGCAGACAGATTTGACTGCAACAAAAACAGTTTACCAGATCGATGATGTGCAGAGTATTGCCGGTGTGAGCGATATTGGTGATATTATCAATCTTCAGGCTGATGTGGTAGATGATCATTTCCGTGGTGGACGTACGGGTGAATCCAGCTACCTCCTGGGTGGTGGTACCATTATCAATCCTCTGACCAATTCGAAAGCTTTTAGTCCCATCGTCACCGGTCTGGAGCAGGTAGAAGTTTATACCAGTGGATTTAGTGCAGAATATGGTAATGCCCAATCTGGTGTTATTAATATGGTCACCAAAGAGGGACGCGAAACCTGGGAATCACGTCTGGAGGTATCCATTACAGCACCATACTACAAAGTTTGGGAAGAAACCTTCGATGCTGACAGCAATCGCACGGTTGCCGCTGGCAGTCCTTACTCCATTAACAGCCTGGATTTCTACAATACACTTTTTGATACAGCTGAATGGCTGGAAGACAATCCACAGCAACCCGGGCGTGTGCTATTTGACCTGGGATATGGCTTTGGCGGCATTTATCTGCCACAGCGTGTCTCCTGGCCACCAAACCCTCTGCATTATGGTGATTCTATCCAGACTGCACGTCTGGGTCAGATTGGTTGGATGCAGTCTGTTAGAGATGTTGGCCTGGAATATGACGATACCTTTGACAATCGTTTGGATTTTTCAACAGGCGGACCCGTCACAAAAAATGTGAAGGTGTTTGTCGCGCTTCGTCAGAATACATCCTATACCAAAATTCCTACAGCCCAACCCGACCTGGACCGTCAACTCATGAGTAGTCTGGTTTATAAGCCAAACGTTGCCGATAAATTTAAGCTGACCTGGAATTACAATACATCCTCTGAAACCTATTTCAGCAGCTCCTATCGTTATTGGTTGTTTGACAATGCACTCTCTACCTCGCAGAGACTCTCAGAATCAATCCAGTATGGTCTTGATTGGAATCATGTTTTTAATCAGGCTACATTTGGTCATTTTAGATTAAATGCACTTCAAATGGAGAATCAGGAGCTGGTTCCACTCATCGATGAGGGAGAATTGACCACTGATTATTCATCAAATTCAAATTGGACAGACCTGACAGGCCCCTCAAATCATCGGGTTGGTCGTTTGTTTAATGACAGTGGTGAAGACAATACGTCATCCTATTCCGCACAGGCTGATATTACCTCACAGATTGATAACTCGAACATGATCAAGGCTGGGGCTCAATTCAGCTATTATAATGTAAATGTTAACCGCCTTGATAATCGTGATGGCGAAGCAGACATTCGCATTCTGGATTTCGAAGTAAATCCATATGAAGGTGCCATCTTTGCTCAAGACAAGATGGAATTTGAGGGTATGATCGCCAATATCGGTATGCGGTTGGATTTCTATCAACTCAATACTGAATATTTCTCTGATATCTATGCACCATTGCGCAACCCTGATTATGATCCCACGCTCCCATATCTGGAACGGGGACCATATTACTCAAAAGATCTGGCAGCCATGGAAGATTCAAAAACCTACTACAAGCTCCAACCCCGTATAGGTGTTAGCTTCCCTGTTGATCAAACCACTGTGTTCCACCTGAATTATGGGACATTTTCACAACGGCCAAATTTTAATCAGCTATTCTACAATCAACTCACTTTCAATGACGAAATCGTAATCCTTGGAAACCCTCGATTAAAACCTGAGGAAACCAATGCCTACGATATGGGAATTGTGAAGGGCATACCAGCCTTGGGCTTGACTGTAGATATCAGTGCCTACTATAAAGATGTAAAGAATCTTGTGGAAACGGCCTATTACTATGATGAACAACAGGCTGTGTACCGCACTTACATCAACAAGGATTACGCTGATATTAAAGGTTTCCATGTGAATATAGAGCGACGGGATGGTGCTATCAGAGGGTATGTACGTTATAATTATGAATCTGCAACCGGTAAGAGCAGTAATGACTTAAATGCCCCGGTGACCTATTTTGAAATTGCAGATCCTGTCTATGGGCTGGAACAACTGCCCGATCCTGCTGATGTCTATCTTGATTATGATCGTACCCACAAGGCCGTATTCAATCTGAGATACAAATCACCTAAAAACTTTGGACCCAAGGTACTGGGTGTATACCCCTTAGCAGGCTTCAGTCTGAGTGGAACTTACAAGTACTATACTGGCCGGGCCTATACTGATCCTGAGTCAAGCCTGTTGTACTCAGCTCGTACCCCTGATGAACGCGAAGTACGGATGAGGATAGAGAAGGATTTGCGCATAGGTGGCAACAAGACCACGATTTATGTGGAAGGCTATAACCTGAGAAATGACTATACCTGGTCATACAGCCGGGTTTTTGACAATGCCTACAATACACCACGCTGGAAAACTGATCCTGATGGCATCCTGACCTACGACCTTTATGCACCTTATATCAGCAGTCAGGATATCTACCTACTGAGCAACCAACCACGGCACTGGCGCTTTGGTTTTATCGTGAAATTTTAAGCTGGTCTCGGAGAATTCATGAAAATCATACAAAAAACACTTTCGATTTCCCTGATCTTGCTCGTTGCATCTGTAGCCTTTGGGCAGATAAGGGAATACAAAATACATGATCGTGGAATGTTACATAATACGGTCTTTAATACTGGTGAAATTGGCCGTGCCTGGCAAACCGGTGAAGCTGGTAACTATACCAGCGTCCCTGTTTTTGAATGGCCGCCTTACTCAAAAACCATTGTAGATGGCATCGAGTATGACGGCCAGCACAACATTCTGGGTGCCGGTTTTTATATCGCAGCAAACCTGGCCAGCTTACCCGGTGAAACCAACCGACTCTTCGCTTTTTGCGGAGGAGTAGGAGCCAGTTCACCTGAAGTAGCCATGGGACGTTGGGTATTCCCATTATCTATGGAGGAGATCGAGAACTTTCCTCTTTTGGAAGATGGCTCCATTAATCCCGACTATAATCCCAACGAGGCAGAAGAAATTATTATCGCCTCATGGGCTTCCTCAACTGGAATCACTGTCACCCGAACTTCCCGTGCCTGGAGTTATCCAGACTATGATGATATGATCATCTATGAATATGAGTTGGAATATACAGGGGATATGGATGGTAATCCTGCAACCATCGAACAGACTGAAGATCTCAAAGATGTTATGGTTGCTTTGAATTACGGATTTGCCCCATCCATGTATGGCTACCAACGTGAGTATCTTGAGTGGAAATATGAAGGTGGTATCTACCGTGGTGATCAGAATGGATTTTATGATTCCGATTGGTGGTTGTCCTTCAATATGAATCTGAGAAATAACCTGACTGATGTTTCTGGCGCTGGAAAACCTGAAAAGGATCCAGGTCTCTTTATGGAATTTGCCCAGTCTGGGAAAAATGGTGGTGCTCTTGGTTCACCCCAGGCCCCTGGATATGCCGTATTATTCTATGATACAACCCATCTGGCCTATGTAGTTCCTGAGCCACTGGACAGTCTGGGATTAAATGATTCCGAAACACAGGCTGTCCTGCGTTCCTCAACCCTGAATGCTCTGGATGACTATGATGATGTTGACATTTATCGCGAGAATGAAGGTGGTACCTATACCTGGTACTATGAAGTTGACGAGAATCACCATATCAAGCAACCCTGGTCAAACAAGGTCTCTACTGGTAACACCAATAGTCCCAAAATGATGTATGAAAAGGATCCTATCAATCCAACCACCCGTTGGAGTGGTGTTCTGGCTCCTGGAAGTACATCCTGGAATTTTGAAAAAGGTGAGCACTGGATTGGAAGGGCTGCATATCCCTACCGACAGAGTGCCGATGCTGGTATGAAGCATCATACCTTTGGACCCTACAGCATGTCCATTGGCGATAAAATTGAATTCAGTTACGCCGAAGTGGTGGGCTACGGTGCTGAACCGGGTAAACGTGTTGAAGGTGGTCAGGTCATTACACAATGGACCGCCACTCCCAGCTGGAACCGAGCCTATACTGTAGATGGCCAGCTAATGACTGAGGCCTATATTGATGACTTCGGATATCCAGATTATATCAATTCAGATGTGGTTAATGTTACCCAGGTGACTGAGAAGGCCTTTGAAGCCTATCTGGGCGATGCGCCCCAAGCTCCAGTCTGGCCTGAAGATCATCCTAGAGATGGTGTTTATACCATTCCTGCTCCGTATCCAGCACCCGTTCTCAACGTCAGGAACTATGACGAAGCTACAGTAATGATGACATGGAAGCCGGATCAGGAAGACTTTGAGCATCCATTGCTCACAACTGTGTTAGAAAAATACTATATCTGGCGTGCAGAAGCTGGTATGGGTCCCTGGACACTCATCGATAGCATCATGGTTGGCGATCCCCTGAATTCAGATGGGATGTATGAATACATTGACCCTGAAGAATCTTTCAAAGTGGGTGAATATCGCTATTACTCAGTTACATCAGTAGATGATGCAGGGGAGCAGAGCGGTAGAACCAATCTGACCCGATTTAGCAAGAACATCGCCGCTGTACCGGAGTTGGGTGGCGTTTATGTCGTTCCCAACCCTTACCGGGGTGATCTGGGATCATTCTCAGGTACAGATGAGGGCAAGATCGGTTTTTATGGTTTACCTGAAAAATGTACGATCCAGATTTATAGTTATGCCATGCAGCTGGTCCGCACCATCGAGCATGAAGAAAATGTTTACTCAAACCTAAATTTTCAAACCACCCGCGTTGGACAGGAGATGGCATCTGGAATCTACTTCTATGTAGTGACTACCCCAGATGGCGATAGTTCAAACGGCAAATTTGTAATCATTAAATAAGGGAGATGAAGATGAAAAAGATTAGTATCGTTTGTCTCCTGCTCCTGGCATTCAGCATGAGCGCCTATAGTTTTGAAAAAGTTGGAGTCACCTCCTTCCAATTCTTGAAAATATCTCCAGATCCAACTGTTGCTGCCATGGGTGGAACCTATGCATCAACATCCCGGGGAACAGAAAGCCTCTTTGGAAATCCTGCCGCGCTGGTTAACCAGACTGGTTTTGGAACTTTCATTTCGCAAACGGACTATGTGTTTGATACACAGCATAGCAGCGTTGCTGCATCCTGGGGTTTTGGAAACTGGGCCATTGGTGTCTATGGTATGTCAATTGACTATGGATCCATCCAGGTTACGGATATTGCCAGCCTGGGATACTTGGATGATGGCACATTTAATCCAGGGCTAACCGGAGCCTCGCTCACATTGGGTGCAACCGATATGGGGGTGGGAATGAGTCAGCAATTGACAGATAAGTTTTCCTACGGGCTCATAGGGAAGAGGGTCTCAGAAGATTTCTCCGTGATGAGTACTGATGTGATTGCATGGGATGTTGGTGTACTGTATGACTCTCATTTCCGGAGTGTAGTACTGGGTGCATCAATCCGGAATTTTGGTCCTCAAGTTAAATATATTACACAGGCCTATCCGCTACCGCAAACCCTGAACCTGGGGATATCAGCTCAGCTGTTTGGACCGGGTTCATCGCTACTATCAGAGAATCCACTCCACGCTATGCTGCTGACCGCAGATTTGGTCCAGCCACGTGATTATGCCCAGCAGTACAACATTGGGACTGAGTACGCCTTCAAGGACATGATCTTTGTCAGAGGCGGATATCGTATCAACTACGATACAGAAGGCCTCAATATGGGTATGGGTTTTAAACTTAAGAATGTTGCCTTGAACTACAGCTTTAGTGCTTACGGTGAAAACCTGCCAGGTGTGCACCGTTTTAGCCTTGGCTTTATCAATATTTAGGGATGAATCACATGAATCGCATAATTTCAATCATCGTCGTCATCATGCTATCAAGTGCATTCGTCGACAAAGCTCAAGCTCAAAATCGTGGAAATGTACTGAGCTTTCAGGGCATAGAAAAAGCCTTTGCTTTTACACCTGGAACCCTGGGCTCAGGTTATGATGGAGTGGCAGACCTGGGCGGAACTGCCTCGATCTTTTTTAATCCAGCTGGAATCTCAGGTATGGAAGGCATCACCGTTAGTGCAGGCTTCGGAAGCATAGAGAATACCTGGTGGGAAAATCAGAACTATCGTCCCAATCGTCGGATGGTGACCATGCCATATTATCTGGAAGGTCTTTACACTCCTGATCCTGCAAACAATGGTCGCCTTGATTCCGATGTATTTGTTGAGTCACTCCTGGATACCTCGTATACAATACTGAATCCTGAAATGGGCGTTGAACACTTTTCAGAAGAAGCTGCGGACTGGAAATGGGATGAGTCAGCCAGTGGACTAAGTCATATTAGTATTGCAGTTCCATTCCAGCTCAGTGGTAAACAGGTCACCTTAAGTGGTGGCTATGGATCTCTGATCAATGGCACCTCATATGACTTTAACCGCACTTATCTGACACCACATCCAGCATATCTTGAATACGGAATGCCGGCAGTAGTTGATGGGTCTGATACGGTTCGTATTGACTGGTACACCTTTGAACGTCTCCAGAGGCTGAAAATTGATCAGGTTAGTCTTGGGCTGGGTATCCAGGCCACTGACAATATTCATGTGGGGCTGGGTATGAACGTATACTCAGGCTCTTCTGAAGATATTCAGGTTCAGGACAAGGTAGGATACTTTGATCTTATCGATCAGAATGAGTACATCTGGTCCTATGATACCTTGAACACACATTACGCAGGTGATGCTACCTACAGTGGCAATAGCCTCAAGTTAGGGCTTATCCTGGATTATGATCATTTCCGGTTTGGTGCATCCTTTAACTCAAGTGTGAATTTGACCAAGGAGTGGACCTACGCGCAGGAAATTACCTACTTGCAGGGTGACACGTTGCTTTCAACCAGGACTGCCAGCTTCGAGGGTCAGGATGAATTGAAAATTCCTGCCAGCTATGCAGTCGGTGTCCAGCTTATGCCCGTTGAAAAATTCACATTTCTGCTGAGCTATCAGGTTAACCCCTATGGTAGCGCTGAACTGACAGAGGCCGAAGACAGTCCTTTCAGTGCCGGTGATTCACTGATGTGGGTAGATCAGTCTGTAATTCAGTTCGGTATGAGTTATGCCATCCTTAAAAATCTCAAGCTCAATGCGCTCTATCGCTCCATACCACAGGTCTATGTCCCTGATGGAGCCCCATTGAAATCAGCAGGACCAGCCGCCGTTGCCTATCGTCTGGGGACTGAGTTGGATCTGGGTATGCTGGGTGCACTCGATCTGGGATTCGAATATCAGGATTTAAAATATCAGGATATATATTATTCAAACACCAACTATGCTCGGGAACAGGCCAGGTCTGTAACGCTGAGCTACATTTATTCCATCAAATAAGGAGGAATTATGAAGAAACTGCAACTAGGTATTATGGCGTTACTGATTTCAGTGACATCATTCGCTCAGTATCCATCACTGATTGAAGTAAGTGAGGAAAACTGGGAATCTTACTATGGAAGCGATTTCAAAAACGTGCTGGGCTTTGTATCAAGTGCAGACGGTGATATTGACACTGTTATGCTGATGACAGGTGGATTCGTATATACTACGGTAGATACCTTTCCACTGGTGATTGACGCACCTATCATCATTATGGCGGCACCCGGTCTGGAAGAAAAACCAATTTTTGCCCACAGCAATCCGGATTCCAGTTCCACCATGGAAATATTCAGACTCTGCGAGAGTGTTCAGTTCGAGGGAATCTCCTTCGTAGGAAACACTGGCGATTTGCCTCCGGCAAAATATGCGCTTCGCTATGGCGATTTTGATTATGAAAATGAAGCAGGTACCATTCTGCTAGCTGAGAGTGATATTAATATTACCCTCAAAGATTGTGACTTCACAAATTTTTATGAGGATGGAGACACCGCTAAGCAAGGGAATGTGCTCTTTTTTCAGAGACCTATCGAATCAGCACACGATCATATCTATGCCCATAATGTTTTGATTGAAGGGTGTACCTTCACCAATATTGGTGATGAGGTGATTCGTATTGCTGAGGGTGAAAAATATCCCTTTGGCAGTATCGGTACTATTGCTTATGATACACTAATTGTTAGAAATAGTACTTTCGATAACATCGATGCTGAATGTGTGCGTATCTATGGTGATACAGACACCAGCTTTGTTGGACCCACCTATGTAGATGGTTTGACACTTATCGAAAATTGCACATCAGTTAACTCTGCACCGCGCTTTATCTATGCCAAAAACTATCGCCAGACTATTGTACGCGATATTCTCGTGGCCAATGGACGCGGACCTGGAATCAATCGTCAGGACCGAGGCGACTACACCATGCATGTTCAGTTGAGCAGTTCCTATATAGCCAACATAGATACATTCAACTTGTTTTATACCATGTATGCTGAAGACCGCATTCAGAGTGGAAAAGGTTCTGAAGTTTTTGAAGAAACGGTTTATGGATATGACCCTCAATTTACTGACGCTGCCAATGGCAACTATGAAGTCAATTCTCCATACCTGTATTCCAGAAGC
>JAERTH010000088.1 GCA_016844955.1 Fidelibacterota bacterium
GATTCCTCGCCTTAATCTCCCTCATGGGAGCCGTGGCATTTGGTCAGGTTCCAGTTGGTACCGAGATTACAAATGTTGCCCAATCATCCCACCAGGATGGTAGCCAGCAAACATTTGTAGGAAACTCAAATGCGATCACCACGATCGTATCTGAAGGATACCAGCTGGCAATCTCCAAAGCCTCAAGTGCAAGCGTTGTTGCACCTGGCGAGCGTTTGACCTATACAATCACAGTTACAAACACAGGTAACATTTCCCCGGATCCATTTACAATTACAGATACATTGGGTGCAGGTCTTGATATTGTTTCAAGTTCACCTGTAGCTGACATTTCAGGTCAGGTAGCCAGCTGGAACGTGGCAGGTATTGCTGCTGGACAGACCCTGGTGTTTGAACTGGAAGTAGAAGTTGATGCCGCACTTCCTGCAGGTGTAGTGATATCCAATATCGCTCACATGGCCGTTGAAGATGGTTTAAACCTCTCTACTGAATCTGTTGATGTAAGTATTGGAGCCTTCTCAGATCTGATGATTACAAAGATGGTTGCTGAAGATGTCGCCTTAATTGGTGATACCCTTCATTATACTATTAATGTATACAACACTGGAAACACGGTATCGACTGATACTAGAGTTACAGATGATTTGTCTGAACATGTATCCTTTGTCAACGCATCTCATTCAGGTGTGTTGGTCGATGGAACGGTTAAGTGGTCTCTAAACAATATAGAAGCGGGAGATTCTACAAGTATCTCTCTCGCCGTGATTGTCGCTGAAACCACGCCAGCCAATACAGATCTGGTTAATACAGCGAATGTTGAAAATGAGCAAGGAGCTTCCACTGAAGCTTCAGCTACTTCCCTGGCAAATCCATGGATTCAAACCATTGAAAAATGGGCTGAAGATCTTGAATATGCTTTTGGGGATACGGTGGAGTTTACAATTACCATCGAAAACAGCTCACCTGATCCTGTTCACGCGATTTCAATTATTGATACACTCCCAGAACCACTGGAGTTTGTCTCCGCTTCACATGATGGAACTATCCATGATGGTAGCGTTGTTTGGAATCTCGGTTCACTACAGACAGGCGAAGCAATTACGCTGAATGTTACCACGACGGTTGGCTCTCTCCTTGAAGCCAGACCGCAAATCACAAACAGAGCTTGGATTTCTACAGCCAATGCAGGCAGTAGCTACAGTGATCATGTTGTATCACTGGCAGCTTTCCCTGAATTGAGTCTGCAGAAACTCGCACCAACAAATGTTCAGGCTGGTGACTCACTGATTTACACATTTATAATGAGTAACTCAGGTAATTCAATGGCCCATGATTTGGTCCTGAATGACACACTCCCAGCACATTTGACAATTGGCTCTGCTTCTTTCCGTTACACTTATGACGAGGCTTCTCATAGCATCTTATGGGAATCAGGTGGGCTAGCCTCAGGTGCTACAGATACTCTGGAAATTCACACTCATGTAGATTTCCCAGTGAACGACGGCACCATGATTACTAATACCGCCTACCTGGAATGCATAGAAGGAAGTGCTGCTCAGGCTTCTGCAACCACTAAAATTCATTCTTCTCCTTACTTCTTCCTGGAGATCAGTGGAGATAAGGTTGTCATGGCAGGGGACACTATCCTTTACCGTATAGATTATAGTAATATGGGAACTGAGATTGCAACGGGAGTCACGCTGCATGATACACTTGCCGTAGAACTTGAATATCTTGATGCAAGTCCTGAACATAGTTACGATGCTGAATCCAGAATTGTCTCCTGGAATCTAGAAGATATGACTCCTGGTGATTCAGGAACAGTGTATGTAACTGCTCGTATTCCGGATGAAATCAAGTGGGCAGCTGAAGTTTCCAGCAATGGACTCATTAGTTGTGAGCAAGATGCTGAATGTGTTGCTACACATACAGTGTCAGTACGCGCACCACTTATGGACATCCACCTCATTGGAGATACATCCTATGTATTGGCTGGTGATTTGATCCGATATGATCTTTCGTTTGACAACATAGGTGATACCACGGCAACCAATGTTGTAGTGGTAGATTCATTACCAGAGGAAGTCAGCTTTCTGAATGCCTCAGGCAATGGTGTTTATGATTCCACAAGCCATTCAGTGACCTGGTTTGTCGGTGATCTTCATCCAGTTGTTCCGGATGAGGAAACAGACGAAATAGTGACCACTCGTAGTTCAGGATCTAAAAATCAACTTACTCCATTAACCGAAACTGAGATCGAAAATGAATTCGTAATCAACGTTGCGGTTAATTACCCATTACCTAATGGAATGAAGCTACACAATACTGCCTACATTTACTCAGATGAAGCCTTACAGGCATCAGCGACATGGGAACACACAATCGTTGCCAGTCCTGAGTTCATGTTTGTCAAGTCAGCTGATCTCGAAGTGTTCCCCGGTGATACAATTGACTATCAATTGGATTTCGCCAATTACGGAACGGACCATGCAACCGGTGTAAGCATAGTAGATACCCTAGACTCTAGAGTCGTGTTTATTGATGCAACGGGTGACTATATCTATGATGAATTTAGTCATTCACTTTCTTGGTACATTGGTGACTTGCGTGTTGAAGATACTGGTTCTTTCAATATCTCAACCGTCGTAGATGGTATGTTGGGGCATGGAGCTCAGGTCGGTAATCGTGCCTGGTTATTCTCGAATGAAGTCGAGGCTTTACCAGCTGATGCCATTACCACGAATATTCTACCACTAAGCGTTGTACTCGATGCAACACCACGAGCCATTATGGGGAATGGTGCAGCAACCTCAACCTTAGCGGCACGAGTATATTCATTCCTGGGTAACCCTGTAGACGGAATTGATGTGAATTTCTATACTGATGAAGGTACCATACCAGATTCAGCATCCACATCTACAACTGTCGATGGAATTGCATACAGCACATTGGTAGCTGACACAGTACTACTTGAAGCTGAAACTGCAATTCCTTTTGCTCGGGCTATTTATTCAGCAGAGGAATACGCCGAAGATACAACCCAGGTTGTTTTCATGATTGGTGCATTTGACGGTACGATCTATAACTACCACGGAGAACCACAAGAAGGTGTCCGGGTAGAATTGAGATGTGCCCACAATGAAGGTCATCCAGCCTATGATATCACTGATGCCAATGGCTTTTACCTCATACCAATCTATCATGACTGTGTCTATCATATCCATTATACGCTCATTGGTGATAATGGTGAACCTTATGAGACGGTACAGGAAATTGAAATCGAAACACCCAACGAAGGAACACTGGTAACCAATCTTAACTCTGTTTCTGGATTCATCTATGATGAGATCACAGGTGAACCCATTATGGAAGACAGTATTCTGGTGATCGTGAATGGTGATATTGATAGTGTTGCTTTAGGAAAAGTAGCCGATCATCACATGACCGATTCCACCTACACTGATACAACAGGTAAGTTCTTCTTTACTAATCTCCAGCCTGGTCAGTATTCAGTAGAAGTGGTTTATAAAGGTATCAGCTCATACAGTGATGGTTCACTGGATGTTAATTTGAGCCTACCTGGTCTCTATGTTGTGAATGCAAATGTCACACTTAGAAGCTCACCGTTTTACGTATATAAAACTGTTGATAAAGTTGAAGCTGCCGTTGGAGATACAGTACACTATAGAATCAAATACGGCACTCAGGAAGTAAACTTCTCTGACTCGACCTTTATCACTGATTATCTACCCGATGGTCTGAAGCTCATCGAAGGATCACTACAGAAGGATGCGTTTACCACCTTCGAAGGATATGATTCAACGTCGAATAAAATACGCTTCAGTAGAAGTGACATTCAGGCAACCGATACGACATTGGCGATTGAGTTTGATGCCCGTATCACTATTGATGCCGGTCTGGGATGGATAGAAAATGTTGTCCTCGTTTCCAGTTCACTCGACAGTACCTGGAGTGATAGGAATCCGCTGACTCAAGCCAAGACCAAGATCATTTTCCCATTCTTGAAGGTAGCCAAACAAAGCAACAGGCGCGTAATTGAGATTGGTGACGTGATCACTTACACCGTCAAAATGACCAATACCAGTACCGACGATATTGTGCATGGGTTTGTACTTGAAGATGTACTTCCTTATGGATTTAAATATCGTAAGAATACCACGTACTGGAAAGGTGAGAAATTTGACGATCCAAATATTCAGGAAGCAGTCGGTAAACGTTTGGCCATGTACTGGACTATTGATGATACCCTGAATCCAGGTGAGACATTCCAGATGAAGTACCGCATCATTTCCGGTATGAACAGTCACGAAGGAGTGAACACCAACGAAGTCATGGCACGTGGACATACCCTGCTGGGCTTCCCCGTAATTTCCAATCTGGCCACAGCTGATGTGACCGTAAAACCAGGTCTCTTTAGTGACCGTGGTTTGATCATTGGAAAAGTCTACTACGATACAAATGGAAACACTATCCACGATGAGAATGAAGAAACTGTGAAAGGTGTCGAACTCATTATGGAAAATGGGGCCAGAATTGTTACTGATGATTATGGCAAATACAGCATCCCAAGTGTGGAAGCAGGTATGCACGTTATTCGTGTAAACGAAAGAACACTGCCAGCCTTGAGTGAGATCATACTGGACTCACCAGACTATCTTGGTGATACCCAGAGTAAAATGATTCGTGTCGCTGCAGCCGGTATCGCAAAAACTAATTTTGCGCTCCGTGAAATAGCAATTCCAGGAAAAGTCACTGGTACCCTTTATTATGATATGAACAAAAATGGTGTTCGCGATCCTGATGAAGATATCCAATCAGGTGTTATGGTTATGCTTAATGATTCCATACTGGTACAATCCGATAGCCTCGGTAACTTTATGTTTGCCAGAACACCCCTCGGTGACCTACACTTGAGCATAGATGAGAGTAGCTTGCCTTCATACGGATCACTGATTACCCCAGATTCAACCGTTGACTCACTTGGTCTGCCTGCAAACCTGTGGAATACTACCGTTTATTCAGGTGACAGTGTCAATGTTAATATCCCATTGCAAAAATTAGAGCTCTATAGTGTGCTTAGTAAAGAGTCAACTCTTGAAATGAAGACTGAGATGCTCACAGAAGAATTTAGACTCCTGGTTTACAAACCATGGAATCTCATTGTCCGTATCGGATTTGTTTCAGGATCTGCTGTCCTGCAAAGTGAAATTTTTGGCGAGCTTAAGAACATCGGTGATTTGATGAAATGGCAGACACAGATCAATCTAGACATCAACGGACATACCGATCATTTACCGCTAGCACCTGGCGGCCGCTTCGCAGACAATCAGGCACTTTCTGAAGCCCGTGCCAACGCCATTCGTGATTATCTGATTCAGACCATGGGCATCAGTGCAGATCGTATCGCTGCCATTGGCATGGGATCAAGCACACCCATCGCTGATGGAAATACACCCGAAGGTCGCGCTCTGAACCGTCGTGTTGAAATGATCTTTTACAATGCGGTTGAAGATGATTCTGAATTCAACCAGCTAGAGTTCATGTATGATATTAACTATACGGGTGAAATACCCATCCATAATGTGCGGTTCCACCAGGAATTGCCTCCCGGCTTTGTTTATAAAGAAGGCACCGCTAATATTGATTCAGTAGTGATCGAACCAATTTCTCACGATCATGAAGTCGATATCTGGAGCTTTGGCGACTGGAAAGCCGAAAAACATTCAGCCTTTGATGTAGCCATGAAACCAGACGACTACGAATTAGTCCAGAACACTGGTGTGGTTTCAGCATATCTTGAAATGGTTGACGAAGATGACAATGTGATTATCACTGATACCCTTGAGACCCGCATTTCAACATTGGTTGAAACCCTATCATTCAATATGATTCTTGAAGGCACTCAGTTTGATGTTGGCTCAGCAGATCTGAAACCATCTGCCTATCCAAGCCTTAAAAAAATGGGTGATTTCCTAGCCTGGCAGCCAGACATTGAGATCGTAATTGAAGGTTTTACCGACGATCGCGGAAGTCTGGAGTTCAATATGCTTCTCTCTGAATGGAGAGCCACCAGCGTCAAGAATTACCTGGTTGAGAATTATAGTGTTAATCCTGATAACATTCATACCCACGGTTTAGGTCCTCACTATCCTATTGGCGATAATGAGACCTGGATTGGACGCGCCACGAACCGCCGTGTAGAGGTTCTCGTAAATGCTGAAGTCGGTGAAGCTGCCTTATTGGAGCTTGATGTGATTAAAGAATCTCTGATCAAGAAAATTGTGATCCCTGAGAATGCACTACGTGAAATGACACCAGATTCAGCCCTGGCCATTCCTGCCAACCAATCTTCATCACTCCTGCTGAACATGAGCTTCCCCGCTTATGCCGGTGCAGATTCCATGTCAATTACACTGGAACTGCCCAGCGATTTAGAGTATGTTGATGTTGCCGGAATCGAAAAAACCTGGGGTCAGTCAATAGTGGCCGGTGAGATGGAAACCATTACAGCAGTTCAGATAAATGCTCCTGAGGGGGTTAGCGGAGTACGTGATCTCAGTATGAGTATTCAACTGTTCAAGGATAATTTCCCACTGTCCAGCATTGTGGAAAGAGAGTTGAAGGTCAACATTGAAGAAGTGGAAGTGAATGATGAATAGACTGTTTACTACTCTGGCAGGTCTACTCCTTACCACCACTCTGTTTGCTCAGGTTATCATGCTCGAGCCGAAAGATAACACAGTAAGCAAGCTGAATCACATAACCGTTACCATCGCCGGAAAAGCGGGGTCGCCTGCAAAACTCTATGTCAATGATGTTGAAGTCGCCAGCAATAACTTCCGTATTGATGGATTATTGGACTTCCTCAGTGTTGAAGTCCCGCCCGGTCCTGTGACAATAAAGGCCGAAGCTGAGGGTGCAGGCGGTCGTCTCTTTGCTGCTGAAAAAACCATTCATGTACTGGGGCCACTCAAAAAGATTCAAAGCGTCGAGGGTGAGATTATCATGCCAGCCGATGGAAGAACCATCAGTAAATACAAATTTGAGCTAATGGATGAATGGGGTTATCGACTCCATGGCATTAGCAATGTGACTGTCTCCCTGGCTTCAGGAACCCTGACTGATGAGGATATCGATGAACAGTCTATGGGACATCAGGTACCGGTGGAAGAAGGCTTTGTCACGCTCGGGATTCAAGCACCAACTGAACCCAGTGAACGCTCGCAATTGGAAATCAAGGCCCGTGGATATTCTGAATTCTTTACCACCCAATATACCATTCCTGAAGAACCGATCATGGTGGTTGGTGCTTTCAGTGGAGCGCTTTCAACCCTTGCTGATGGGCAAGATCCAGAAGCTTTGCCTCACTTCGGTATTATCAATCAGAATAATACCACGCTGGGTGGATCGACCTTGCTGGGTGGTCGTACCGCATTCTACGCCAAAGGAAGTGTTAAACCAGGAATACGCTTGACAGCTTCCCTGGATACAGACCGCGGTTATCTCGATCAACTCTTTGAAGATGTTGACCCAGATGAACAATATCCACTTTTTGGGGATGCTAGCACTATTACTTATGATGCCCAATCGCGTTCAAAATTCTACGCCAAACTAGAGCAGAATGAGTCATTTCTGCTTATGGGTGACTATAACACTAACTTCAGTGATAATGAGTTTACTGCCTACAACCGTACTTTTAATGGTCTCATGGGGAATTATTACTACAAAAACCACTCGCTACAGGCATTTGGAACAGCTACTGACAGATCCATGTCTCAGGAAGAAATTCGTGGAGAGGGTATTAGTGGGTTCTACTACCTGGGGAAAGATATTGACGATCTTACTACCATTACGCGTTTTTCTGATAAAATCCGCATTGTCACCAAGGATCGCTATCATCCCGAAGTAATTCTGGAAACAAAAACCCTCACCCGGTTTTTTGATTATGAGATTAACTATGTAGATGGAACCCTGATGTTCAAGCAACCTGTGGCTGCCTTGGATGGTGCGGGGAACCCCATATTTATTATCGCTTCCTATGAATATCAGGGAGAAAACAGCAGCTCATTGATTGGTGGCCTTCGCACCAAGAGCACGTTTGGTTCTGAGAATAAAATTTATGTGGGATCCACATTCATTGCCGAGGAACGTGCTAAAAAAGGTTACATTTTATATGGCATTGATACCAGCATCCCTGTTACGGATCAGATTGCCCTGGGTGCCGAATTTGCACAATCCCGTAACCCAGATGAATTTGACCCGGATAGTGTGACTGTGGGAACAGCATTTCGAACTGAGGTTTCTTACAGTCCCAAATCAGATATGAATTTTAAGGGCTATGTCCGCACAGTAGGTGATGAATTCCAAAATGCGTCCCAGGTGGGTTCCTCCAGTGAAAGGGGTTCACTCAAGTATGGTCTCAGCGGTAAATATAATTCCGGTAAATACGGGGTGATTAGTTCTGAATACTATGATCAATCGGGAACCATGGGAACCAGCAATACCAGCAACAGCCGAGTCTTCAATTTGCATGTTGAGAGAAAAATTAAAGAAAATGCATCGCTCAAGGTTGGATATGAAAATGCATTCAGGGAACGCCTCAACTCTGCTGATAGTCTCCTGAATGAAGACCACTCCAATTTACTAAAAGCACAGTATAATATAATGTTACTGGAAAAAATTGAAGCCGTCTTCGAGCATGAACAGAATATGAGCCTTAACAACCGGACAAAACCGACAAACTCCAGCGTGGGTCTGGTCTATCCAATCTCAGAACAGTTGGAAGTCTTTTGGAAATATCGTTTTATACAGGGAACTGGCGTTAACCGTCAAAGCGTACTGGGTTTTAGATCCAAAGTTGGTGAGAACACTGATATTGAGGGTAAATATGAAATCGGTGGTATCACTGGTGAGCAGCGCAATAAGGCCAGCCTCGGTTTGAAGAATCAGTGGCACCTGCGTGAAGATCTGATTGTCAATGTTTCTCTGGAAAATACTGCAACGGTGGATTCATTCGAAATTCCCACTCCCAGTCACCAGGCTATGGCACTATCGTTCGAGTATCTGCCGGATATGCCCTGGAAAGGTGTGGGTAAATATGAAATCCGTGATGATGCCAATTCATTGCAGCGTGTAATTACACTTGGTGGAGATATGCGCATCTTTGCAGGATTCGGTGCCATCGCTAAGTTGGATCACTGGGAGAATAGATACAAAGCCGGTAATGGGGGCTCGCAGACCCGTGAAAACTATCAGGCCGGTATTGCCTTCAGACCGGAGAATAATGACCGCATAAATGCACTGGCAAAGCTGGCCTATGTCTCTGATCGCAATACTCATGTCGCAATTCCATATCGCCAGGATCGCTACATCTTATCCGTTCATTCATACTACCAGGTGAACCCGAGAATAGGTGTCGGATCCAGATTCGCAACCCGCTATATATTTGATCAGGACGCAGCTTTTGATGAGGATGTTAGTACCCAGACTTACTTTTTCCAATCCAGAGGCGAATTTGCCTGGGGCGGTTGGGATAATAAATTGAGTTCCATACTCGATTTGCGCTATATATACATGCATCCCCTGGGTGAGGGTGCCTTTGGAATGGCAGCGGAAGTTGATTACCTCGTGTACAAAAACATACAATTCGGAGTAGGATACATTCTCAAGAATTACAAAGATGCTGACTTCTCATTTCTCGATTATCAGTATCATAATCTGTATTTTACAATCCATGCAAAATTCTCTGAGGATATCTTTAACTGGCGCTAAATTCTCGTTAAAGACTTTCCATACATCTCCGAAATACCTCAGATGAAAATGGATCTGAATGATTTTGAAGCCACCAGCCGTGTGGCTTCTTTTATTTACTGTAATTCTCACTAAGTTTCAGGCATGTCAGGTACACTTTCAATCGGAACTTGCAGTTGGAAATATCCATCCTGGGAGGGGCTGGTTTATAGCTCGTCCAAACCAGAAAATTATCTCAAAGAATATGCACAGAAATACAAATCAGTTGAGATAGATCAGTGGTTCTGGTCGCTCTTCGGGCTGGATAAAATTGTGCTCCCGAAATCCAACGTTGTCCAGGAATATAATGAATCGGTACCGGATGATTTTCGTTTTGTGGTGAAAGCCCCTAATAGTCTGAGCCTGACACACTTATACAAACAGTACAGCACAGGAAAGTTGATTGAAAATCCCCATTTTCTGTCCCCTAAACTCTACGAGAATTTTCTCTATTCACTGGAGGGAATGAAAGCTAAAGTAGGGGCAATCAGTCTGCAGTTTGAGTACTTGAATAAGCAGAA
>JAERTH010000089.1 GCA_016844955.1 Fidelibacterota bacterium
ATCTTACCGGTATACCGGTACTGTATCTGGTTGTCATCATTGATGACTATAGTCGCTTTTGTGTCGGGGCGGAGTTATGTCATGACCAGAAGGGGGAGACGCTGATAGGCGTTCTGCACAATGCCTGCATTCGGCATGGCAATATGGTGAGAGTTGTAAAATGGTGAGAGAACTCAGGAAACCCGCCGTACCAGGAAGTTATCCATTAAATCTCTCACCATTTCATCATTGACGGCCAAGCGAAATAAGGAAATCCATCAGCTTTTTATCATCGGACCAATCCGGGAGTTCAGTTGTCGGCAAGATATCAACATATGCCGCCTCTAATGCTTTTCTCCTCGTCTCTGTGTCCGCCTTGGCATAGATTTGAGTGCTACTGCAGTCGCTATGTCCAAGAAAATCCCTGATGTAGATAAGGTTGACACCGGATTGAAGTAAATGAACGCTTTTGCTGTGCCTGAACACATGTGGCGTGATGGAAAAACGCACGTTTAATTGACCACATAAGCTTGCCAAACCGACATACTTTTTAATTATGTAAGAGATACCCCACCGTGTAAGCTGCTGCTTTTTCTGATTCAAAAACACATACTGCTCGCCGCTGCTGACTCCATTGTTACTCCTACTGTAACGTAAATGTGATTCTAACAAATTTTTTGTTTTTTCCGTAATTGGAACACAGCGTATCTTTTGCCCCTTGCCATGTAGTGTGATAACAGCAAGCTTATCCAAGCGTAAATCCTTAACTTTCAAATCAATGATTTCCTGAACTCTTGCAGCGCTGTCGTATAATACGGACATCAATACCATATCCCGAAGTCCTTTTCCGGCTGAAGGGTCAGGCATCGACAGCAGTATTTTCATTTCTTCACCGGTCAGAAACGGCACAACAGTTTTCACACATTTTTTATCAGGAATGTTCAGTATCTTCTGAAATTCAAACACATTTTCGGGAACCTGCTTTTGCACAAACCTGATAAATGAATGAATGGCAACCAATCGCTGGTTTCTCGTCGAAACAGTACAATTCCGTGTAAATTCAATCCAGTTCAGAAAATCAACGATGGTGTCATGGGTCAAATCTTCCATGGACAAGCGCTCTGGAGAGATCTTTTTGGTCTGTTCTAAAAAGGAAAGCAACAGTTTAAACGTTACGGAGTATGACTGAATAGTGTGGCGGCTGAAATTCTTTTCGCCGTGCAGGTATGTACCGAGGAACTTGGTGAGGTAATATGGGAAATCAGCTTTCGTCATAAATGATCCTCCCCTCCGGTATAACATATCCAAATTCTGCCTCAACCCGCCGCACGATTTCAGGATACAGATCAGATGTCAAACGCAGATAGTATTGAGTAGCACGGAAATCCGAATGCCCCATGTATGCAGACAGGTACGGTAACAAGACAGTTAACTCGTTTCCATCCAAAACCCACTTTTTCAGGCATTTAACGGCCAATCCGTGGCGAAAACTGTGGATTCTAGGGCCTACATCTGTATGAGGAATGTCGGCCATAAGCAAATAATCTCTGAAATGATTGTATGCTGTACTTTTGTCCATTTGCCTCATTATCCCATTGTGGCAGCTTGGGAATAGCCACATTTTTCTATCACTGTACCGATGAAAATTATTCATTAAAATAACAATACGTTTTGTCAGGCTATCAGCCATAGGAATCAAGCGATCCTTCATGTTCTTTGCGGCACGGATTGTGGCGATTCCGGATTCCACGTTTATATCATTGAGAACGAGATTCAACGCCTCAGAAATCCGTACGCCTGTACCGTACAAAAACCTGAACAGAACTGGATCAACCGCATTCCTGTATGACATCTGCGTCTGCGGATAACTGTCTATGGCTTTAAACATCCGGCGGGTTTCGTCATCCGTGAATAGGCGTGGAACAAATTTGCAGCGTGGTAGCTTTGTCTTGACTTTTGCCACATATGCATGGTGCCCTCTGTCGGCCAAATATATTGCGAAGTCCCGCATCAGCACTTCTTTGTTGTAGTGTGACCCTGGGCGTTCATTGGGGTCGTAGATAAAATCGTTTACGATTTCTTTTGTCAGTGTGCATCCTTCAAAACCGTTGCTGTAATAAAATGTGTCGAGGTGCCGCAGGTAACGTTCCTGGATATCAAATTTCATTCCGGTTTGCCGTTTGAGGGAAATGTAGTTTTGAGCGGCTTCTGCAATCCCACTTCGCCATTCATAGCCTGTTTTCATTTGCAAATACCTCCTCTGGATCGAGGGCACATTTACGCAGCCCTTCAATGTCTATCTTTAAATATAGGCTTGTGGTATTGACAGACTGATGTCCCAGTGCTTCTGAAATGATGGGCAACGGTGACTTGATTTCGAGCATGTTCCTCGCTAATGTACTTCTCAATGATTGCATCCCATGCCGTTGCTCTCCGGGTATGTTAAGTCCTGCTTTCAGGATATATCGATGCAGTTCTTTGTTGAAAGCGTTGCGGTCTCCAAATGCGTTGAAAGGTGCTTTGTGTCTCACAAACAGGCATTCGCTGTTGGTGGCAGGACGACCATTCTGCAGATAATCGATGATAGCCCAGCCGATATCCTTTAGTAACGGCAACTCAATCGGCTGACCGGTTTTAGCCATTTTTAGATTTATTGTGTTCCGACTCCAGTCTATCGAGGATTTCTTGAGGTTCCTGATGTCCCCAATCCTGAGGCCCAACCGAATAGCAAGCAGAAGTATTGCGTAGTCTCGCTTGCCTTTAGGGTCGGCACGGTCTATTGCACAGAGCAGCTTTTTGATATCGTTTTTTGACCAGACATATGGAATCGAAGTGTTGCGGGGGGTGCGTACTTTGGGGAGTTTGAGTGTCAAATCATCTGCAATATATCCTCGTTCATACAGAAACGAGAAAAAATTCCTGAAGACATACAAGAAAAGACCAACATATTTGACAGCTTTGTTTTCCAGAGTTTTTAAATAAGTCTCAATATGCCGGATGGTAATATCTGATGACGATGCAACTCCATGTGTTACCAAGAACATTATTAAAAGCTGCACTTTTCGGGTATTTGATTCTATCGTTGCTTTACTGTACCCGCGATAAACCAGTTCTTCACAGAAAGCTTCATATTCTGACTCGAAACAAGCAGGGCAGACAAAGGGCGGTTTCGTCTTCCGAGGCTCAGAGTGGAATTGCCCATCTTGCAAATATCGCAGCAACAACAGCAATGGTCGCATACGATAGTCGACTCTATGATTTGATGTAACACACTCGAAACGTTCAAAACGCTTTCCGGTTTTGGCGTAAACGTATTCCAGGCAGATGTCTTCATCAATTCTGGCAATACTGTTATCCGACAAATACCTCTCGAATACATTGTATGCGTTTTGGAAATTTTTGAGTCTGCCTTGTGATGTTCCCTGCAGTCTCATAGATTCCATGATAGCCAATATGGCACCATGAATGTCTTGATTTTCAACCATAATCATCCTCCTTGTGTAGAAATTGATGTTGCTACGTTGTTTTACAAGGATGATTATATATGGAAAATGGTGAGAGTTTTGTTTCTGTGCGCAGCTAAAAGCTTGAATTCAGGATATCGTTTTCAATCTCTCACCATTTTACAACTCTCACCATATTGTCTGAAATGGGGAGCTCCCCATTTGAGACATACCACGGAAATTGCTCACCGACCAGGGCAGTGGATTTTATAGCTGGAGTGCCCGCCGGACCCTTTTTCAGGAGTATTTGGACGATCACAAGATAGAGCATATTGTCAGCGATCCCCATAGTCCCCAGAGTCAGGGCAA
>JAERTH010000090.1 GCA_016844955.1 Fidelibacterota bacterium
TTGTTATTGGTTATAATCAAGGTTTTTAATTCATCTTTATTCATCAAAGAAACAGGCCGAACGATGGTCCATTCGATGTTTGAGTTTTGGAGAAGTCCCTCCTGCCTTTCATGATCGTCGTAAGCATATTTCACATTTGAACGCTTCACCAATAGTCTGAAATACCAGGGTGTTTCATTGATCTGATCACCAACTCCCCAGGCCGACATTACAGCAATGCGATTCACCCCATTGTTCTCCATACTTGTGAACGCATTTTTGATTGAAGTAGATAATAGATCTTCTGGTGCGTTAAGCTTCGCAAAAGGATTATCCGATGTCCTGCCCAGATTTAGACAGCTGATTACAGCATCGCATCCTTTCATGGCCTTGCCAACCAGCTCACTATCTAAGGATGTACCCTCAAACATGGTAAGCTCTGGCCAATTGACTCCTAACTTTGATGGATCACGAGCAATTGCATGTACTTCCAGATCACGCTCTTTGGCGAGGCTCAATACCTCTGCACCTGTTCTTCCTGTCGCTCCAAGGACTAGTATCTTCACTTTATTTATTTCCTTTATAAATCATCATTTAAAAATAACAGCACGAGCCCTGTCCTTTAGCTCATGGTGATAAAACTTCGCTCACCGAATGGGGGCATGACTGATTCCCTGCTGTAGAAATATTCGATCTCTTCGTCTTCATCCATGGCACCTAAACTATAGAGCACAGGCACAAAGTGATCAGGGGTTGGAGCTGCGAACAGACCGAGTTCGTGGCTTGTTTGGTAATTGATCAGGTTGGAGATGTTTCTCTCACCGATCTGCTTTACCAGCCATCGGTCGTATTCATCCTCCCACGTACCGGACGATTTACCAACCCTGTGCTTCGGTGATTTTCCACTGGTGTTGTGAATCAGGGCTCCACTTCCGATGATCAAGACCCCTCTTTCTCTCAGTGTCCTGAGTTGTTTACCCAGCTTGTAGTGATATTCAGGATCGGCATCATAATAGACACTCATCTGAAATGCGGGGATATTCCTCCCGTGCACGTATGATATGGAAGGGGCTGCCATGGCAGCTAAACATGACCGGGAGTTTCCGGTTCTGCACTGGAAGCGATTCCAGAGTTTTCAATGGTCCCATTGCTGTCATCCCAGTTAATGAACTTAGAAATTGCCTACGATCCATTTTCAGGAGCGAGTTTGTATAGGTGCCTTGAAATGCCGTCCCCAGGCAACAAACAGGGCAATTGCCAGGATGGCTACGTTTGTCCCGATCGCAGCGAACTCACCTTTGAATAGATGAAAAAATGATGCTAGCACCATAACGAGTCCCAGTCCAGCTGCAGCCATTTGAGTGAGGGCCGGTTTTATCTTCAACAGGGCTGGTAGCAGTAGTCCCAGGCCACCCAGAAATTCACTAATCCCTATGAATCGTACCATGAGCATGGACATATCCTGGGTCCAGGGTATCATCTCCGCCAACTGCTCCATGGGCTGGAAAGATTTCATCACACCAGCCATCAGGAACATCACCGACAGTATCACCTGTCCAATCCACAGGCTTATGTTAAAAGCTTTTGAAGGTTGTTTTTCGTTTATCATGTCATTTTCCTTTCAATTCAATTTCAATTTGCGCTTTCATTATAAGATGATGTGGTTACTTTAGGCAAGCAGCATATAATATGTAACCAGTTTCCTTGAGGTAAGCACAATGACAGATAGTGTCAAACTGATAAAACACGAGGATTGTGACAGGGAGATGCTCCCCATCCGTGATGCCCTGGATGTCCTGGGTGGCAAGTGGAAGATCATGATCC
The DNA here is from genome assembly GCA_016844955.1 of Fidelibacterota bacterium. Lineage (GTDB taxonomy): Bacteria > Fidelibacterota > UBA8477 > UBA8477 > JABMPR01 > JABMPR01. Next base: position 1,804 of record JAERTH010000090.1, read on the forward strand.
TGATCTCTCTCATGCATGGCAATACACGCTTCCGGCAGATTGAGCGTAGCATTCCGAAGATCAGCTCCAAGGTTCTCGCCAAGGAATTGAAAGACCTGGAACAGCATCAACTGGTCAAACGGACAGTTTATGACGAATACCCAGTCAGGGTAGAGTATACTAGCACCGACTACTCCAGATCCATCGAAGGCGTATTGACCGCGCTGCATGCATGGGGTAGCAATCACCGCAAGCAAATTATCGGTAAGTGATCAGCAGGCTGTAATCACCACATACTGTATCCTCAGGACTCCACTCATCTTAGGTACTAGCTACAGAACACTTAACAGAAGTAGCGCTTAGTTGGACCTGACTCTGAAAAATTCCGACCTATATACTACTCTTCATTTTGTACTCACCATCTGTGCGCACATATATGATACATTCCGCTCCAACAGCTGACTTGATCTGATGTACGGCCTCACCCTCAGAACTGATATAGCTGCCTGGGTCTAATGTTTTTGTTTGGGTGGCTTCATATTGCAGTTGCCCCGTGATCACCACCCCACGAAATATGGAACCGTAGCTATGGAGCATCCCCGAGTATCCCGCTGGAAGATTTAAAAAGGTTCCGTTTGCCTGGCCGTCATGCAAGTTGCCCCAGAGGTAGGCTACTTTTACTCCAGTGGCAGAGGTCTCCAAGCCTGGCGCATCGACCCATATTAGATTTGCTGCGTCAATATTGACTGGCCTTTCACCATTGTCGAAGGCCTCCTCCGGTGACATGACAAGGTAGGGCCCCTGGTCAATTTCAACGAGGGCTACATTGCTGATACCACGCGCAGCGGTAATATGAACCTCTCCCCTCGGCTGTGTCCAGAAGGAACCCGCTGGCATCCACATATGGGCTGCATTGGGATCATCATTATGAATAAGCCCTCTGATAACTACGGCCCGGTACGTAGCGTTGTGTATATGGGGCGGTGACGAGAAACCATCCACAAATTTGGCCAGAAAACCTGTTGGTACCTTGCCCTTTCGATCACCCCAGAGTGTGCCCGCCTGGGGACTCTGATCACCCCGGGCCGGGTTGAGTTGCTCCCATTCGACTTCAGACACCGATACGACGCTGACATTAGAATTTGTTAACAGATTCGGTTCAATCTCCCCTGCAGTAGATTTTATCCCGACACAGCCTGTGACCAGGATACTTGTCAGCACGACTAATATTGATACTCTCATTATAGTTACCTTTCTATTCATTCTGGTGCTACGCAATTCACTAAAACAACAATCTATACACTGTAGAAAACTAAATCAGTCAAATAAACGACACGGATTTATCTCCGTGGTGCATTTGTCTGACAGACTAATACTAATGGGTAGATTCTGTAGTTCCTAAACAGAATGGCGTTCAGGGATTCCATTTAAATAGTTCTCATCCAAATTGGCGATGGCCTTCCCTACTCTAGCGAGAGCTACATCCCTCTCCTCAGGAAGGTGTGCATCAAATGCAACAGTATTGATACCATGGATTCCCAAATAGGTCGTATCCACATCGATGAGTTCGATGAACTTCTTTTGCTCCTCCAACACTTCAAGCTCAATGGCAGGCTTGAATTTACCATCCTCTACGTCTTAGGCAAGTTGACTGTCCCCATAGGCACCCATAGTCATTATCGCTATACCTGTGGGTCTCGATTCATTGATCAGCTTCGCACTTGCGATTGCATTTTCCGTGCCTTTGCCCATACCGGCACTACCATACATGATAATATCTATATGTTGGATTCCAGCTCGGTTAAGTCGTTTCAGTTGCGTATATGAATCTTCAAGTTCAAAGCCCTTGTTTAGATATTTTAACGTTTTCTTGTGGCCAGTCTCCACGCCTACCCACAGGTCGTTTATCCTTAAGTCACTCAATTCGCTGAGTTCTTCATCTGTCTTACTCTTGATGTTATTGATTGATGCATACATGGTTATTGTTTCCACGGTGGGGAGGTACTGAATAATCAATTCAGCGATCTGCTTTAAACGTTTCGCGGATAACACAAAGGCATCACCATTTACCAGGAATACGCGTCGTACCTTACCATGCATTACTTGTGCTTCCTGGAGGTCTTTTTCAATTTGCTCGAGCTTTGCTGTTCCAAACTTGACATCTTTGTACATGGTACAGAATGAACAATTGTTATGTGCACACCCAACTGTCACCTGCAGCAGCAAGCTGTTCGCTTCATAGGGGGGCCTGTAGAGAGAACCAGTGTAGTCCATCTAAATCTCCAAGTTCAGCGCGCTGTTTGTTGCTTTGGTCAGGTGCAGAATTTTTTGATCGTCCCTGGTATCCGGGTGAGCAGGTCCGAAGGCTCCCCGATCATTGTCAAAGTATTTTCCGCTACTCCCGCTGTATTTCTCTGAAAGCGCCAGGTCGTAGAGGATATCGGCACCTCTAGCAGCAGAAGAAAAGGATTGTCCGAAAGCCTCTTGCACCATTTTTGTGTCTAGCAACGACCCAGGGTTCACAGCGATCACGATGATATCAGGATACTTCTTCGCCATATAAAAGCCCCACATCGTAAGAGCCAGTTTGCTCTGTGCATATGCTTCCCCCACACTGAGGTTCGATTTTCCTTTCAATAAATCCAGTGATATTGTGGACTGAGCTGCAGAGCTCAAATTGATAATGCGTGACCCTGCCTCCTTTTCCAAGAGGGGGATCAACGATTCAGTAAGTAGTACAGGTGCCAGATAATTCACGGCGATCCGCATATCCAGATCAAGCTTATTGGTAGCTACAGAGCTCTTATACACACCTGCATTGTTTATGAGGACATCAAGCTTGCACGCACTCGATTTTATCTGGTTAGCCAGGGCAAGAACTGTCTCCATGTTAGAAAGGTCACCTACAAACCCTTCGATCTGGTCGTTTTGCGATGCCTTTCTGATTTCCTCAATGCTGTTTGCCAGTTTTTTTTCATCCCTGCCATGCAGGTAGATATTGTGGCCATCCCTGGCCAGTTTGCTTGCCGCTAACTTGCCGATACCATCAGTGCTGCCAGTAATCAGAATTGATTTGCTCATTTGTTGCTCCTTTACACAACGACTATGACAAGAAGGTGAAAACTTCTGACTCTGGTAGTCTCGATTTTGGGAGGGCTGCGTTGAAATCAGAGGCATCCCGGTATCCCAGGGCAACCACAGCAACAGAAGTGAAACCCTGTTCACTTAATCCGAACTCATCATTGATAATGTTCACATCAACCCCTTCCATGGGTAAGGCGTCCAGTCCAATGCTTGCAGCACCCATCAGCAGGCTGCCCATACTCAAATAAACCTGTTTTTCCACCCAGTGTTGAAAATCATTGAGGTCATTTCTATGGATGTCTGCAAAATGATTGCGAGGATTATAGACCATCTGTTTCACCTCTGGATTTGCGTAGCGACCATCCTGATCTTCCTGCTCCAGAACTCTCTGCATATATTCCTCTTCAGCAGATGTACGAGCACATAACACAATGACATGGGATGCGTTCATAATTTTGGACTCATTGAATAGATAGAAATCTTGAGCGCCTCTGGCTATCCTCGCTTTCCCTTGCTGACTATCTGCAATAATGAAATGCCAGGGTTGAATGTTTGTACTGGATGGGCTCAGCCGCAAAAGTGATTTGACAGCTTCCATATCTGCGTCTGATATCTTCTTCTCGGGATTGAATTCTTTTGTTGAGTATCGCCTGTTAAGGGTTTCTACTATGTTCATCATGTATTTCCTTTACGTCAAATTATTGCTTGCAATTCTATGCTATACTTTATATAGTTACTACAGTATGTATAGTTATGATACCGAAACAATAACGGTCAAAAAGGATAGTACCCATAATGGACGAGATAACTCATCAGATGCATGAATTCAACGGCAAGACCTACCCCTGCTGCACCAGCCTGACCATGGGAATCATTGGGGGAAAGTGGAAAACGGTGATTCTGTATTACCTGATCGAAGGTCCACTTCGCTACAACCAGCTAAGGAAGAAGCTAGTGGGTGTCACAGAACGCACCCTTAGCCTGCAGTTGAAAAAACTGGAGGAGGATGGGGTCATTCAGAGAAAGGTGGATGGCGTTAAACCGCCGATCAAGGTTGAGTATTCGCTGACTGAATTTGGAACGACAGTAATCCCGTTGCTCAACGCCATCGCCGAGTGGGGTGAATTAGTGGTAGAGAATAGACTATGAGAAGAAAATTTCTCCGCGTACAATGGTCTCTTTGAATTACAGTGATATTTGCCAAGAGATTGATGAATACCAGTAGCTGCGATTCAATTCCGTCTATCCACCAGTTCATACATTCCAGGCATTGTAGTGTCCACGCTTCAACAGTCACCTAAGCACAGAAAATTTAACGCCCAAGTTAGTGGTTTTATTGTTTTCTGCCTGGTGCTGTGGGGGGGCAAGCCCTCAGCTTCATTCTTGCCTTTCAGCTAATACTAATTGTTCTTTATAATCAGCAATTCTGGCGTGGGCCATACCGTCAATGAATAAAATAACGATCAGCATGGCAATGGATGTGATGCCGATGGCTCTCCAGGTTGGTGTGTTGAGAAAAAGGACCAATAAGGCAGCGGCAATAATCATCAACGGTATCACCTTGAAAACAGTGTTGTATTCATTCAGGGTACCCTCAACACGAACCATTTCTGCTTCCACAAAAGCTGTAGCATTCTTTTTGTAATCGGCCTCGAAGCTCGAAATCCTTGTTATGTTGGTGTAGAGTAATCCAGACCCAATGATTATGAGTAAAACCCCGGCAACCAGGATGGGGATGATATAAGCTCTTGCCAGATCTGTTTTCCCCAGCTGCCAGAGGCCAATACTGATCGCCACAAAAACGATCCCGAATAGAATAAAGAAGGGGGTTGAAAACACTTCCGATCTCGCCCAGTCTGTTGCTGCTTTTAAAATGTCCATATCTTATGCTCCTTTTCTAATAAAAATAATACCTGATTCCAAATGTGTTGGTTGTCTCGTATTCATTGCTGGGTGATAAAATAAAGGTTGGTGTCACCTCTGTGAATAAGGAAATGCCTGAAGCTGTCATTAATTCAATCCCCAATGGTACTCTTACCCCCCAGTTTTTGTGGGTGTAGTTATGAGAATCTTTGATGTATATCCCACCCATACCCACGTATGGAATTGTTGTCACGCCGAATGCTGATCTAGATAGCTCCTTGTAGAGATGCATGTTTAAGAACACCATATGCGAGCTTTTAAAGTCGGAATACACACCCAGCTCCGTACTGAAGTCCCGGTAGAACCCTTTGTCATTGTAGTAGATATATTCGCCATCATAATAACCAAACCCAGTCCCAAAGTGGATTGCGCCATCCGTTGTGACGGGTAGGTGCATCAGGATGAGTAAGACTAGGTAGGGGTTAACTATGTGTCTGGGGGATATGTTACTGTTTGCCATAACTTTTAACCATCCTCAGAAACATCTTATCGAATCCTCTGTCGCTCAAAAGTTTTCTGAGCAGCAGGGTCGGCTTGGCCATTTTCCCAGCGGCATATACAGTCTTCGGTTTCTTTGAATTTATAGCTTTCGAAATGGTCTCGGCGATCACGGAGGGTTCGCTATACTGCCCTGGCTTGTTCGTGTTTTTGACCATATTGACAACGATGTCTTCTAATACTTTATATGGGCTGCTGCTATCCTGGGCAAGTTTGTGATCCATCGCTCCCGTAAATTCTGTTTTTATCACTCCAGGTTCGACAATGACCACATCAATACTAAATTGACTAACTTCAAGACGGAGCGCATGGCTCCATCCTTCCAAGCCAAATTTGGTTGCGTGATACCAGGCTGCCAGTGGTCCATATACTTTGCCACCAATGGAAGACACGTTGATAATTGTTCCGCTCCCTTGTTTTCGCATCGTTGGCAACACAGCCTTTGTTGCTTCTGCCAGGCCAAAGAGGTTTACCTCAAACTGCTGTTTGGCTTGTTCATAACTGACCTCTTCTACCGGACCATAGACAGCATAGCCTGCATTATTCACCAGGACATCTATTCCACCTTCTGCTTCAAGGATCTTTTTTATTGTAGCATGAACTTGATCGCGATTTGTGAGATCCATTGCTACGGCTTTTCCTCCTGCAGAAACAATTTCATTCATCTTTTCCACTCTGCGGGCAGCACCATACACAGAGTGACCTTCTTTTATTAACTGCATGGCGGTTGCTTTACCAATTCCGCTGCTTGCTCCTGTTACAATAATCACTTTTCTCATGATTTAATTCTCCTGGCCTTTCTGAAATTTCACCGAATGCGGGGATCTCAGTTCGTCTACCCACATTCATTGATATGGTCATTTAGAGTCCCCAGCTGACTCCTGTTTCTTTTTCAGATAAATCCCACAGCTTCTTTGATACAGGTTTATCCTTAGCATGAGGCTCTATATGATGTGCGCCAACCGGACCAACCCAATTGCTGCGTCCTGTAGGTCCATAAAAAGCGCTCTGGTCTAGATTCTCCTCAGTGGCACACATCAATTCGGGATAGGAACCTTGTTCTGCAGATTGCACCAGGGGCGATAGCGTCATGAGCCGAAATATGACCCGCATCATGAAACTACCGCTTGTTGTAATCAGTGAAGTCTTGGATGAACCAGGATGACAGGCGTAAGCTTTCACATCTGTTTTACCCGCTTTTGCTAATCTGTCCTGTAACCCATAAATGGTCATGATTTGGGCCAGTTTACTTTGACTATAAGCGTCATTTGCTGTGTAATCATTAGCCCAGTTCAGATCGTCAAATTTGATGGTTTTGAGTCCCATATCGTAGCCCATGCTACCCACCGTCACAATGCGTCCTTTGGATTTTTCGATCAATGGATACAGCAAAGCCTGCAGAGTAAAATGTCCAAAGAAATTCACTGCCATTTGGCTTTCCCAGCCCTCTTTGCTTATGGCACGTTTTGGGACTTGAGCAATAGCTCCGTTACACATGAGTGCATCGATACGATCTACCTTTTCAAGAATCTCTGCTGCCGCTTTTTTTACAGAAGCCTGATCACCAAGGTCCACACGGATGGCAGTTACATCTGCCTGATTGCCGAGCTCCTGTTTGATGGCTGCAATGCAATCCTCTGATTTTTTGGGGTTACGATTCAGCATCACTACTTTGCCACCCTTGGAGGCCAGGATCTTTGCTGCTTCAAATCCAGTACCGCTACTGGCGCCGGTGATGAGGTAAGTCTTGCCTTTTACGGATCCAATCCGCTCTGGTGTCCACCCCTGCTTTCCAAATTCGTTTATCTTTGCCATTATTTCTTCTCCTTGTATTCCATTTCCGTGCTCCCATCAGCGGCACTTGCTTGTTTGCATGTCAGGTCTTTCCCTGCTCGCAACCATTATAACTCTCAATACAATGCATAACTAGGCGTCATCATCGCTAAAACTTGCCTAATTGTATCGCTAGTGTTGGAATGTGCAATTTATCATGTTATGTTAGCCGCATGAGTAAACTGAAGATCAAACAACTTATTGAAGACAGACTCGGCGAAAGCGGCATGGTGGAAACAGGAATTCGGGGAGTCCAACTCTTCCGGGTAACCCAGGGAATGCGTTGTGCGCCAGCTGTGTATGAACCCACTGTAGTCGCGATTGTGAATGGAGCGAAGGAAGCCATTCTGGATGGAAAATCCTATGTATATGACAGCAGTCAATACATGTGCTGCGCCATGTCCATGCCAGTAGAAGCAGGAACACCCACATCCTCACCGGATAACCCCCTCCTGGGTGTCTACATTTCATTAGACACCAGGGTGATGACTGAACTGGCCATCGAGATGGAAAGCGCTGCCGGTGCCATTCGCAAACCCAAGGAAGGTCCGCTTCCTGAGGGGATCGCCCTGGCTCATTGGGATGATGATTTTACTGAAGCACTATTGCGCCTGGTGCAGCTAGGTAACAACCCGGCGGATACTGCGATCCTTGGTGATAGTCGACTTCGAGAAGTGTACTATGCGATTTTGAAGGGTGAAGCAGGTGATTCTGCACGACGGGCATTTGGTGTGGGCAATGAGATCGCCAGATCTATTGCGTATTTATCTTCCAACCTGGACGAATCGGTCACCATTGATGATATGGCTTCACAAGCGCGGATGAGCCGGGCTGTATTCCACCGCAAGTTCAAGCAAGCCACTACCATGTCACCCATCCAGTTCGTAAAGTCCATGCGGCTGAACAATGCTGCCATGAAGATTGCTGGAGGATTGACTGTGAATGAAGCGGCCATGGAAGTAGGCTATTTGAGTTCCTCACAATTCAGCCGGGAGTTCAAGCGTATGTACGGAAAGTCTCCCAAGCAGTGGAGTCAGAGCATGCGACTTCCAGAGGGAGTGACCATGCCGGCATCTCCATTTTTTAATTAGCTATCAATAGTCCCACTTTTCAGCCCCAATCTCTGAGATAGGAAAGATCCACTATGAAAGCTTGGAAAAAGATTCTCATTATCATCATCGCACTCAGTATCATTCTCGGTGGCTACTATCTGTTCCTCTGGAAAAGTACCTCGGACGAAGATGTTGTCTTCATGCTCCATGGTCTGGGACGAAACAAGTCTGCCATGGTTTTGCTTGGTTCGAGGTTGATGGAGGCAGGCTTTCATGTTAAGCAGGTGGGGTATCATTCTCTGACGCAGAGTCCTGACGAAATCCTGGCAGATGTAACCCAGCAGATACAGTCGTACCCTGTTGCTCCTGAACAAACCATCAATTTCGTTGGTCATTCCTTGGGAGGGCTCATGATCCGGGCTTATCTGGATACGAATGAAGTCCCCAATCTGGGTAGGGTTGTATTGATTGGGACACCCAACAAGGGCACACCCATTGTTGACAAATTCCGTGAGGAGTGGTGGATGAAGATGGCTGGACCTATGACATTGGCTTTAGGAACAGATGCGGAAAGCTTCCCCAGTACCATCGGTGCACCTTATTACCCCATCGGACTCATAGCCGGGGTGATGACTGATCTGGAGAATGAACAATTTATGCCAGGTGTGGATGATGGGGTCGTCCCATTAGAGTCAGTCCAACTCGAAGGATCACGGGATATGATCATTTTTGAGGAAAATCACACAGCAATGCGTTTCAACAAGGAGATCTCTGATCAGACCATCGCATTCTTAATAAACGGAGAATTCAACAGGCAGAAGGAATAAACATGCTCTTATTAAACATTCTATTTGGACTCGTCACACTTGGAATAATTGGTACTTCGGTATGGTATGTCCCACATCGTCTTATTGAGTTGCTGCATATTGAGCAGGTCGGTCTCTTTTACATCTTAGCTATTGCTACGATTGTACTCTCCCTGGTCTTCATGATGGCCTTTGCCCACTCTCCAAATGTAGTTCTTGGAAACCTGAGCACTGTTGCCGGCTGGGTCTTTGGTCTCCATCTATTCTTAACCCTGCTTTTACTGCTGACGGATGGGGTGCGGTTATTCATTTCAACCTCTGATAGCACCACCGCCTGGGCAGTGATAGCAGTTGCGTTGGTGATTACCACCTACGGGGCCATCAGTGCACAATTCATGCAGGTAACACAAGAGGAGATTAGCCTGAGAGGGCTAAATCAGGAGGTGCGGATCATACACATATCTGATGTTCACCTTGGACATCAACGTGGAAGATCTCACATTCAGAATATTGTTGATTTAACCAATGCTCAGAAGCCTGACTTCGTCCTCATCAACGGTGATCTGGTGGATGCAAATGCAGCCCTGGAACCTGGAGTGCTGGACCCCATGTCAGAGTTTGATGCCCCAGTCTATTTCACAACTGGGAACCATGAGCACTATGTGGATTATGACCGAGCCATAAGTCTTATTGAGAAACAGGGTGTGCGCATTCTTAACAATGAATTGGTCGAGACCCACGGCATCCAGCTCATTGGCCTGGAGTATATGAATGCAGATGAGGAAACCTTTGACGCCCACTCCGTAAATGATTTGACCATTAAGGATGAACTCCCCAAGATAGCACGCAATGATTCAGTACCGGTAATCCTGCAGCATCACAGTCCGGTGGGCATTGAGTATGCCATTGAAAATAAAATTGATCTGATGGTCTCAGGTCATACCCATGCTGGACAGGTTTTTCCAGCCACCCTCATCGCACCACTCATGTTTCCTCTGAACAAAGGCTACTATGAGAAGGAAGGCACCAAGTTCTTTGTCTCCCAGGGTGCTGGTACATTTGGACCTCGTATGCGACTGGGAAGCAGGAATGAGATCAATTTGATCAAGTTGATCCCGGGTAAATAGACTGACCTACCCGACCTAGTTTTGGATTGAAGACGGCAGTAATTGGCTGATATCTTCTCAAACTGCTGATAATCAAGAAGTTATTTAACTCATCACTCTAGTTATTCACCTCCAGGGTGACATGATCGCTGTTAAACGCGGAAAAGATCCCCAATCCGCCGTCTATATTTGTAAGCGGTTCTTGGAGATCCCGTGAATCCTGTTCCCTGTATTCATAAAGATCAACATACTCCTGGTTGACGCGATAGACGCTGAGACGATGGGTACCCACATATTCAAAAAGACGAAAGTTGACGCGATAGTGGTCATCCTGTATAGGTGGAAAGATTCTATGCTGGGCAGGCCTGGGACCCATATTCCAGGTGTCGATGGCCACCGGATTAGATTCTATGCATTCCAGTACAACATAGTACCAGGCATCAACTTCCGCTGTCCAGGTCACCTCGACATCCTCAGCATTCTCGCGCCACTCCATCATACTGGCGCGGTCACCAAAGTCCGGGAGCGTCATGGTGTTTATATTGATGCTTACGGCAGCAGGTTGAGGCGGCACCACTGTAGTAGCGTGTATGTCCTCATTTTCAGTACTGATGGACAGTTCCACGTGATCTCCAGCTTTGGCCAGGAAATCACCTCCAGGATAGTAGTAGTAGCCTGGGTTGGATGTATCCTCGATACAGGTAAAACTGGCTGAATCTGTAGAGACGATGACGATGGCTCCAGACACCAGAGGTGCTTCCTCCAACTCTGAGTCCAGGGAGATGGTAGATGTCAACTTGATATCATCCAAATCCTCTCCGGCATAGACATAGGCCCAAACAGAAAGGAGTTCCTCTTCGGGTATGAGGGGTGTTGATTCGTCAGTGCAACCGATGATGAACAGGATTGCCGGGATGATTACTAAAAATTTATTTCTCATATTTAGCCTACTTGATATTTGCTTTGATAAATACAGTGGGTGTGATCCCCAGAGAGGTTACATCAGAGATGACGATGGGACTCACATCCAGGTCATAGTCACGGTAGATCACGTTATCATGATTGAGCACATTGTAAATGGAGAGACCTGCATCCCAGTTCCAGCTATCGGTCTGAAAGGAACGGGATAGGCTGATATCAAGTTGGTGACTGTCTGGCAACCTGTATGCATTCTTATCACCAACATGGATATAGCTAAAGATATCGCCATCAAGCATCTCCAGGAAGTACTGGCTTTCCGGGGCAGTGTAAGCCCTGCCAGTAGCATACATGAATGTACTTGCCAGGGTCCAGGGACCTCTGGCATAACTTCCCACCAGTTTCAGCTCGTGTGTGCGATCATGGGTTGCAGGATAGGCTTCCCCCTCATTTAGATTGGGAAAAGTGTATTCCACTGAACCGAGGGTATAGCCCAGCCAACCGCTGAATGCTCCGCGTTTCTTCTGGAGAAGGAATTCCACGCCCTTGGCAACACCATCTCCAAAATAAAAATAGTTCAAATAGTCAGCTGCATCTCTGAATCGCCTTGAAAATTCTACCAGGTCTTCACTCTCCTTATAATAGGCCTCAATGTCAACCAGGTAACTGGCATTCTCCCATTGAATACCCAGAATGTTATGGATGGAAGAACTGGGTTTAATGTTTTCATCGGCTGACAACCAGAAGTTCTTACTGCCCTGAAGGACATCCTCATTCTCAATGGAATTGATGAATTGGTAATATTTGCCCCAGGCACCTTTCAAGGAAATTCTGGGTGACAGTCTCCAATTGAAGGAGGCCCGCGGTGCGAGGTAATTCTGGTTCGTCTGAAGATGGTAAGTGTTTCTGAGTCCCAGGGTGAGATTCAATCCGGAAGTTATAGTCCATTCATCCTGTACGTAAGCTGCATAGGCCTGGGAGAATGAGCTCACTTCCAGGATTGGGATGGTATCTCTGATGGAAGCCTCATAGTCTGTACCCACATTGGCGAAGTGGAGACCAAACTCCAGCTTATGTAGAGGTGATACCTGGTACTGATTCTCGAAACTAAGGGTCAGATCCTGAACCGTATTGAACTCTTCCTGTGCGAAGCCACTCAATCCACGTGCACCGCCCAGGCTATCAGTCCCCACAACATTGGCGTCACCCACACTGAGATCCCTAGAGTAGTTGCTGGTGTACTCGGATCCAGATACAAGCACGCTGGAGTACCCCCTGGAATTCCACTGGTGAGCCCACCGCAGACTGGCACCGATGTTTCCCCAATCCGTGGTATTCTCGTCTACGCGAGTGTCAAATTCGGTTCCCCCACTGCTCTGGAACGGGCCCCCCTCCATGGTTAGATCTCGTGATTTATCCAGGTAGTCACGACCCGTATAGAGACTCAAACTGACCTTATCCTGGCTTCGGGGTTTCAAAGTAAGTTTGCTGTTCACATCATAATAATAGAAGGAGGGTACAAAACTGGTCTGCATGGCACCCCTACCCATGGTATTCCCTACTGAGCCCTGTTCTTCTGTGACATCCCCAGTTGAGAATTCATAAATACTGCTATACAAAGGTGTGTTGATCAGATCACTATAGCTCCTCCTGGCGGAAAATATCCAATTGGCCTTGTCCTCCCAAAATGGAGTCTGGAACAGGAGATTTGCTGACAAAAGATTGACACCCCAGCTGTAGGTCTTCTCATTGCTGCCTTCCTTGCCTGTCAGCTCAACGACACTGGAAAGACGACCGCCGTATTTTGCTGGGAAGCCACCTTTGAAAAGCTGCACATCCTTGATTGACTCAGGATTGAAAGCACTAAACATACCGAAAAAGTGGTCGACATGATAGATTGTCATTCCGTCATAAAGGACCATGTTTTCATCCGGAGTTCCTCCACGGATATACAGCCCGGCCTTGCCATCGGTAAACCCACTAACACCAGGTAGGAGCTGTAATGAACGGAATACATCCACCTCCCCGAAATTGGGAAGTATTTGCAGGTCACGCGGTGCGATACTCACCTGGCTGACACGCTCTGCAGCCTGCATGATTCTATATCGTTCAGCATAAACTTCCACCTTATCACCACTCAGGGATTGTGGCTCCAGTTTAATTTCAATATTGGAATTGTTAACTGGATGAAGTTGGAAGGTGTACTGCTGGGCCTGGTAACCTATGAAAGATACCTGTAGACTACATTCGCCTACAGGCACGTCTGTAAGAACAAAGTAACCATCTGAATTTGAGGTCGCACCCCTGTTCAAACTTTTCAGTACGATATTCGCATAGGGTAGGGTCTCCCCCGTTTCAGAATCTAAAGTATAGCCCTGGATGTCTGCCTCAGTCTGTCCCAAGATGAGTAATGGGACCAATAGTTGCAACACGATGACAGCTTGCAGCTTGTTCCGTAGGTTCATGATAAAAATCAAAGTTTCCTCACTGATTCACTATTTGTGTTTGGTTGCCAGAGCCATTTTTTCTCTAGTCACCACATTCAGACTTTGCTTCAGACAAAAAGGTTAAGAGCACCCTTGCTGTATAAGCCGCTGAACATCATCTCAAACTTTCCAACAGTTTGTAGCTATTGGTTTGACGGACTATGACGGAATTGTGGAGATTGAAAATTAAGCTCACATGACGAGCCACGCTTGTACCCAATCCCAACAAAATCGTAATAAAGCTTTAGGTGCTTTTGGTCTGGGAATAGGATATTTTGATTGCTGTAAAATAACATTGATGTCCCTGAATAGCCGCCATTCAAACTCAAAAACGAATTGACCATTAAATGGAGAATTTCATGAAACTTATTATGAAAACCCTTGGTGTGTTCTTGTTGCTCATACTTGCCACGAACACGGTAACTGCAGCACCTAAAGAGAGATCAGAAATCGATGCCCGACACAAATGGGCACTGACCGATATTTATCCCGACTGGCAAACCTGGGAAAAAGACCTGGACAAGCTTGAAGCCCTGATGGATTCATACGCTGCTCTCCAGGGTACATTGGCAAGTGGGCCTGGAAATTTGCTTAAAGCCTATACCATGCGTGAAGAGCTGTCTCTGCTTTCGGATCGTGTCCAGACTTATGCAGGACTGGTGCGCGCTCTGGACAATCGGGACAATGAAGTCTATGCCAAACTTCAACAAGTCAGCATTCTATTTTCAAGATTTGGGACTGCCACTTCATGGTTTGCCCCGGAACTGGTGGCCATTGAATGGTCAACAATGGAGCCCTGGCTGAATGAAACCCCTGGCCTGAATCAGTACCGATTTGGCATTGAAGATATCTATCGCCTTCAGAAACATGTTCTGGATGAGAAGAGTGAACGCTTGCTCTCCTATTTCAGCCGTCTCAGTGGTACGCCTGGCAGTGTTTACAATCAACTCTCCACGGCAGATATTAAATTTGGTACCATCCAGCTATCCACCGGTGAAGAAGTTCAAATCTCTGAAGGTGAAGCAGGCCGCATCTTTGCTACATCCAGAAATCATGAAGACCGCAAAGCCGCCTTTATTGAGCGCAATTCCACCTACAATGACAACATCAATACCTATGCTGCCTCTTATGATGGGATTTGTCAACGCGATTGGGCGTATGCTCAGGCACGCAATTATGAATCCACCCTGGAAAGAACATTAGGCCGCAACAATATTCCCGTTGAAGTTTATCTCAATTTGCTGGAACAGGGTCGGGCCGGTGTAGCACCTCTGCAACGTTATCACAAACTTCGCAAGGAAGCCCTTGACCTGGAGGAGTATGATGGATACGACTCTGCCATTCCGGTCATCGAGTTCAAAAAGGATTATGATTATGATGCGGTTGCAGCCATGGTTAAGAAATCCATCAAACCAATGGGCAGGGAGTATTCAAAAAAACAGAACCTGGCTTTTTCACCCGGCTGGGTTGATGTCTACGAGACGCCTGGAAAAACCACTGGAGCCTTCTCTGCCGGGCTTTATGGCGTCCACCCTTTCATGCTTTTGAATTACACCAACACACTAAATGATGTTTTCACTTTGGCCCATGAAATGGGACATACTGTCCATACCATGTTCGCCAATGAAGCCCAGAGCTTCTCCAATGCTGGCTATACCCTATTTGTGGCAGAAGTGGCTTCTACCATGGCTGAAGCCCATCTACTGGAGTACATGTTGGATAATTCAAAAGACCCCAGAGAGCGACTGATTCTCCTGAGTCATGCCATCGATAATATTGCCGGGACCTTTTACACACAGGTCATGTTTGCCGATTATGAGTATCAGGTGCACAAGCTGGTTGAAGAGGGTCAGCCTATCACCGCTGATGTTCTGAATGGGGTCTACCATGAGGTGCTGGTGGCTTATTATGGGGACTCAATGGCAAACCATGAGCTCTACGATGTAACCTGGGCTCGCATCCCCCACTTTTCTTCAGTGCCTTACTATGTTTATCAGTATGCCACAAGTTATGCAGCTTCGGCGTTTCTCTTCAAGGAGATGAACCAAGGATCTCGGAAATCCAAAAAAGCTGCCTTGAATAAGTACATCAACCTGCTCAAGTCAGGTGGAAGTGACTATCCCGTGGAACAGCTAAAACAAGCTGGTGTCGACATGACCAGCCAGGATGCCGTTACCGCTGTTATTGAAAGCATGGATGATCTGGTGACGCGTTATGAACAAGAACTCATCAAGCTCGATTTAATTCAGAGATAGACCTGACGGTGGGGGTGATTCATTAAATGGAATCGCCCT
>JAERTH010000091.1 GCA_016844955.1 Fidelibacterota bacterium
GAAGACAGAAGTCAGAATGCTGAAGACAGAAGTCAGAATGCTGAAGACACAGTCCCAGTAATAGCGACTGATGTGGACAGCTAACCGGCCAGGCGGCTGGCAGCGGCGATCTCATAGTGAATCACAGGAGCTGCGGGGCGAATAGCTCTGGCCCTTTTCTCGGGTGCAGGGACAGGAACAGGGACCGGAGACCCCGCTACTCCATGGGATACTGATGACAATACAGCTCTGGTTCTTCCACGAGGACCACGAAACAGACTGGAAGCGGGCTGAGGTATTGAATTGTATCGCATATGTGATCCTTTTCGTGGGGCGGGAGCCCCTTCTTTTAAGTTTCTTTCACCCCGGGTATGCTACCGACCATGGCAGAATTCAATACCGAGGTAATTGTCAGATGTTTAGCCCATTATGCCTGATATTGTCTGAGGAGACCAACGACAACACCCTTCAGGGCGAATTCATCATCATTCTCAACATGGATAGGTTTGTACTGGCCCGAGCGATTACAGGGTCTCAGGGTTACCCCACCCGGATGCAGCTCCAGTTTCTTTACTGTGGCATCACCATTAACGGTTGCCACAACAATCTGACCATTTTCTGCTTTGAGCTGGGGTTTGACAATGATGACATCACCATCTTCAATATTGGCATCCATCATGGAATCTCCCCGAACGCGCAAGGCAAAATTATTGGTGCCCTTAAGGAGATACGTGGGGACTTCCACTGGTTCCGGAATTTCAATGGCTTCAATGGGAATACCGGCAGTTACCTGTCCCAGTATGTTGAGAACTGCGGTTTCGCCAACCAGTCCAGTCAAACGGATATTGCGGGCGGCATTTGATTTATCAAAACCGATGTAGCCCTTTTCGCGCAGGATATTCAGCTTCTTTTGAATGGAGAAATTGGAATTCAGGCCAAAATATTCTCTGATCTCAGAAATGGTGGGCGCCATTTGATGGCTCTGGATAAACTGTGAGATATACTCGTAAAGCTCGCGTTGTTTTTTTGTCAGCATATCGTTACCCGTGGGACTGAAGCCCCTTTCTTTTTCATACTTCTTTTACCCCCGGCATAAATGCCGGGCTTTAGACCAAATCTCATACTCCCAATCCTGTAGTGATAAAATTCTGGCATTCTTCTGAAAAGCTTATCTTACGATGATGTTCGTCCTGATTCTGAATATACCTGCGTACTCCAGAAAGTTCACTATCACCGACAGAAGCTGCATAATAATCATCCTGCCACTCAAATTTTCCTCGAACCAATTTCTGCTGATTGATCCAGAATGATGATTCCCCTTTGAGCAATCCGGCTATCTCAGCAATGCTCTCTTTTGCTCCCAAAGAAATGAGTAAATGAATATGTTCGGCTCCCCCGCCAATGCTGCTGACAAAAATATGCTTGTCTCTGGCATGCTCGCGGATGTGATCAAAGACAGAAGGTCGCACCGCATCTTTTAAGAATGGCGCTCTACTTTTAGTCGCCAAAACCATATGAACCCATACCTTAAGAAAGGCCACTTAATGCACCTGACTGCGTAAGACCAAGCTCGCGTTGTTTTTTTGTTAGCACGCTTGTCCCCTGCTTTGTAAGGCCAAGACCCTTTTCTGCTCCATATTGTTGTTGGCTCCGGCATACCACTGCCCATGATGGGATCCAATGCCAGGGTGATTGATTTTACCATCAAGTCCCTGATGCCCACCGTTTAACCCAGCTCTTAAAATGGGGACACGGATGAAACCATTAGCACCGCGTTTGGGTGCAACAGGCTCCTCCATCCTTACAGCAGGCGTGATATCTACAAGATCAAAAAGTTCTATGGCATACTGGACAATTCGTTCCCCATGCCCATTTTCTCTATGATTCTGATGCATTTTTGCTCCACTTTTCCATTCAGCTTTCTTCATGGATTTAATATAGGTGTACAAAAGGTGTATAGCAAGAAAATGATGCATTTCGTATAAAAAAACATCAGGCGATGTGCTATCTAGTGTAATGATTTTGCTCATAGAATGATGGAGATTGCTTCGTCGCTCGCTCCTCCAGCCTACGCTTTATGCTACGGCTTGGCAGGCGCAATGACGCGTACAAAGGTATGTGAGAGAATCCGGGGCTAAAACAGGAGGTTATACGACATACCTAATAACAAAAAGCCCCGCAGGATATGCGAGGCTTCTGTCAGAATTTATGTGAGGTAGTATTATTTAAACTCGATGGAAACGATCCGGCCATTCATATCAAACACGGCAACACCATTATCATACAGCCATACCTGATTTTTGTCATCAACGATGTAACGTTCGATGGGATCACCGTATTGTCGATAAATACGTTCCTGGTCAGACCCCTTGATGAGAATGGGTGGTGCTTTCCCCTCTATATTCCCTACACCAGCAACAGGACCTCGCTCCTTAACCTGAGCCAGCTCCAACTCAATGGCTTCAAGATTGGTTAACATGGAATCCATTTGGGCTTCCATACCAGGAGGCATGCCCTGACCGCCAGCAGCCACAGCCTTCTTCAAGACTTTAATCTGCTTTACGATGGCAGGAATCTGCTTCCCGAGTTTGGCCTGATTCTTTTTGAGTCTGGATACTTCTTTCTCCAGGTCCCCAATCTTCTTAATGGCCGTTTTTTGGAATTTGGCATTTTTATCATTCACAGACTTCAGCTTTTTATCAACCTCTGCGCTACTCACACCCGAGGCGCAGCTCCACATGAGCGTTGATATCAGGGAAATTGTGAGGATTGCCTTTATGGATCTCATCATGTTTTTGATCTCATTCTTTTAATTCATTATCAACAACAGTCCAAATTAGCTAGATATTCTGCAATGACTCAATTTTTTTAATCAGCAGAACCCGACCTTCATTGGTGTTGATGTTGGCTGTAAAATCTTCATCCAGTTTCTGTACCCAGATTAAAGACTCCCCAAATGCACCCTCTGCAAAATGGGAAGCAGCAACCAGGATAATGATGTCGGCATAATCGATACGCCAATCATGGGTAAACTCAAATGATGGCCGATAGGTGTACAATTCAGTACCCCTGGTGATAGCTCTGACGTAATCACCTGATGCATGATAGCTCAAGGCCAAGCCGGCCAGCATTTCGAAGCGAACCTGACTGCTGTCAACGGTTATGTAATCCAGACCATCTCTGAATATAGTAATGGCTGAATCAGCACTATTGAACTCAACATAACACCAGCCTGAACCATTATAGCCATCGATGTAAAGCGAATCAAGGCCAAGCCCCTCTTCAAATTGACCAAGTGCACCGCGATAATCACGATCCGCGTACAATGCCCAACCGTATTCTACAAAATCATCTGATTCCGGTTCAATACGATCTCTACACCCCATTAATCCTACAAATAGTACCAGTGCCAAAATCAAAGTATTTTTCTTCATCTCAACACCTCCTACCTGAGTACTAACATTTTAACGGTTCTAACATATCCCTTGCCGGTCATCAACCGGGCAAAGTAAATGCCACTACTAACCTGTTTACCCTGATCGTTCAGTCCATTCCATACAACAGAGTAACTACCGGGCTGGAGATGTGTCTGCATGAGGGTACGGACCTCCTGGCCACGGATATTGTAGACTCTGAATTCAATTTCCTGATTCAAGCCATCCAGAAAACCAATATCGAAATCGATGGTTGTCGTTGGATTAAAGGGGTTGGGATAGTTCTGAGAAAGTTCACTTTTCTCAGGCACGATAATCGTACGGGGACCCATTTTAAAGGCACCCATCGTCTCGCTCCAGGCATGCACCCGTTCACCGTCGGTCATTGATGGCAATTCATAATATGCACCTGCTTCATCCATGGTATAGATTGCCTGATCTGAGCTTTGCTGTGGCATGCTGACCAATACTGGTTCTGCCAATCTAACACCATCAGTTAACACCTTGTACCTGGCCTGGTCAGTGGCACTGAGGATAGTATCAAGAACAGTTACACGTGAACTTGAATTGACACTACTGCTACCCCCACTCACTTCAAAAAGGTCATCGGGACTGCGAGCCAACCAGCTTGAACCCTGTTTGGCCACACTGACGGTGATTTCTGAAGTAATGGTTGTATCACCAACCCAGTTAGAAGCGTAGAGGACAAAACTGTTACGACCTTCAGATGCAACTTCTATGGTTGCAACATAACTAAAGGTATCAATTTCAGTGATCTCCAAAGCATCTCCAGCATGGGTCAAGCTCAGCGAATCAACCATACCCAGACTATCCACAATCATCATCTCATAATATCTCGGATAAGCCGGGTTCTTATAAAATGTCAGAATGGGCGCAGGTATATCAAACATCCCTACAGTTACTGCCAGGGCAATCGTGTCCTGCATGGGATCATTGGTCCCGAGATAGAGGTACCCGCCATATTGACCGATGGTGAAACTTTCAGGATCAATATTTAGGGCAATGTCAGAGGAATCGTTATAAGCGATAACCCCCTGTTCCAGGGTGGTCGTAATCCAATCCGGAGCGCTTATGAGAGACCAGCGTAGATCTGTGAGTCCCAGATTCTTCATGGTGAATGTTGTATCTGTTGTGGTGAGGCGTTCCAGATTAATACTCAACGAATCATTCACAACTAAAGCCACAGGTGGTGACGTTGTCAGGTGAAACGACTCAGACACTTCTGATGTATCCGTAGTATCAAGTGCTACTACAAACCATTCCACAGGAGTAATTGGGAAATCCATGACGGATACATCTAGCGTGACATTGTTCGTTTCTGATGCTACCGTTGTATCATAATCACTGCCCTGGAAGGTGACTTCATAAGTCAGACCGTCACCTTCAATATCAAAGGCTTCGGTCCAGGAGAAGGTCAGCAGTAAACTGTCCTCAGGTACCAATTCGGTGGAATCAGCTGGTAGTAGCAATGTTACCGGCTCTGGTGGATCATTCACCTGGAGTGCTTCCAAGACAAAGTTGGTGGTATCACTTGCTCCGTAATAATCACGCACTTCAACTTCGATTGTGTGTTCACCTACATCTGCGTTTCTGGGGGTCCAGGTCAATAGTCCAGACGCTGAATCCACCAGCATGCTATCTGGACCTGAAATGAGGAAGTACGATAATGTATCTTCACTGATTGACCCCACATCAGCATCTGTACCGATGAGCATATAGGTAAAGAGTGAATCCTCATCACTTGAGGTATCTGAAATCGCAGTAATCAGAGGTGTCGTGTTAATGACAAACTGGAAACTATCAATAGTTGCAGTTGACTGACGGTTTCCTGCGCTATCAACAGCAATGGTCCGTAATGTATAATTCACTCTATTTTCAAGCGAATCAACCAGAATGCCAAATGACCAGGATGTATCCAACACAGCCTGGTTCAGATTTGTATCTGCAAGGCCCCAGGAGTTTCCGGTCCAAAAATAGCCATCTGAGCTGCGGCTGATGGCCAGATTCATACTGTCAATACCTGAAAGTTCATCGGTGGCACCACCTGCAAATGAGTTTACGCTATCCCATTCTTCTATACGATAGAAGGGATTAACCTGAATTGAAGAAAGTGGTTCAATACGATCCCCAATAATCTCAGTTGACGTTATTGCATCGGAGGTGTTGCCTGCCAGGTCCACTGCTCTCACATTCATGAAGTAGCTTAGCTCATGGTCATAAGTCAACAGGGTGGCTACCATATTGGTATCCACTATGACCCACTCTACCACATCGCTCAGGCCTGCAGTTTGGCCCACAGAGAATTCATAGTGATCAATTCCACTTGCGGCATCTGAAAATCCAGTCCACAATGCTTTCAGGGTATCCTCAGCACTTATAAATGGGTCTGTGGTAGTATATTCTGCATCAAACTCACCAATTCCAGGAGCCGTTTCATCGATATATAGAATCGAATCGATAGTTAAACCTTCGGTTGTATTCCCATGTCCATCTGTGATAATAACTCTCAAGTCAATTGCCATATCATCGGCATAGTCCTCAAGCAGAATAACTTCATCCCGTTCAAAGCTCATCAGCAAATCTGCATCATTGGGCGAGGTGATGGAAACTGGTTCTCCAATATTAACAAATGATTGGAGACCAATTTTTGCCTGCGCCTGGACCGTTCCCTCAAGCAGTGTGGTATCACCTTCTGATGTTGCCGGGGTGAGAACATTAAACTCAAAGGCTGTATTGCTTGCGTTCCAATAACCTGCTGAAAGTGGTTCCCCGACTGTTGTGCTATCAAAAACAACCGGATTATCAGGTGGGGTCAGGTCTATGATCAGGACATTATCGCTGGCAGTCCCGTTGGTGGTATTTCCAGCGACATCAGTTAAGCTGGCCGTTGCATAAATGAGACTACCTTCACCAAATTCATCTATGCCAGCTACCTGAACCCCGTCCAAACTGACGGTTAGGGTGGTATCAACATCGGTAATTGTAACCGTCATTTGCTCTTCATAAGCAAGCAGTCCAAGATCGGTTCCAGTATTAACGATATCTATGAGCAGTGATGCTGTCCCACCGATTAAGGTGGTATCATTGGCAATTGGTATCTCCAGAGTCAAACCGGAATTGGTCATGTTATAGGCATTATCAACAATTACCCCGGTAACCGCCTGAAGGGAATCCGCTGCAAAGTCAATTGGCGCTGAAATATCTATGAGAATGGGCTCATCTGCTTCCACACTCAAGGTTTTGTTCCCGGCCACATCCTGTATTACTGTAAAAACATGAATAAGCTCACCATCTGCATAACTGGCTAACCCTTCCACAGCTGCTCGAGGGGCATAAAGGACGATCAGTTCTCCTTCAAACGAAATTGTAGCCTTTTCAGAAACAATGGCTGTATCTTCGTCAGCTATTGCCATAACCAGATAGGCCTGACCGCCGACAATACTTGATTCAGAGCCCACATCTGTATGTACTTCAATGGAATCTGAATTCACACCCCAATAAGATTCTGAAACGAGCACTTCATCCTGCATGATTCCGGCAATTACCAAAGGAGCAGGTTCTGGAGGTGTCTCATCAATTGTTAACAAATCATCAAACACTGTCCCCTGGGTCATATTACCATGCCCATCGTGAATATTCGCCCTGAAATCGATTTGAAGACTCTCACCATAGCCAGCTAAATTTCTAAGTGCGTTACCTGGAATATCAACCAGGACGGATGTAAAGTTTGCCGATTCAATATCTACAGAGTCACCAACATTGGAGAACGGTTCAATCCCAACCCGGGCTTGTGCCTGGACATAACCACCAACTAGACTTGGATCTTCACCTGGTAGTGCAGCTGTTGGTACATTGAATTGATAGCCAGTATTTGATGCGTTCCAATAATCAGCAACAACCACGCCTCCGACTGGCGTAAAATCATTTAACACAGGTACGTCTGGAGGTGTCAGGTCAATGGTGATCACATTTTCACTGGGCGTACCATCAATCTCATTGCCGGCATAGTCCGCAATTCTAGCAGTTGCGTAAATCGCCTTGCCATCTTCATATCCGAGAAGTCCCAGGACTTGTATCTCGGTAAGCGGCAAAATTTTTGTCGTATCAATAAAGCCGATCTCAGAAGCATACATCACTTCGTAGGTGACGCTGCCAGCATCAACACCTGGGTCATCAACTCCTACCATAAATGTCACAAATCCATTAAGCAGACTTGAATCAGCTGCGATTGGTACCACCAATGATACGCCCTGGTTAGTCAGATTATAAGACGTGTCAATAATCGTTCCTTCAAGCGCAGTAAATAGACCACAATCGAAAGGATCAGGTGAATTAACATCGATATAGAGAGTCTCGGTGGAGACATCACTGGTAATTTCGTTTCCAGCTCTATCTCTTAGCAATATTTTGAAGAAAATGCTATTCCCATCATCATAATTATCAAAACTTGAAATCACGGTTTCTGATAGATTTATGGTTGTATCGGCCGAATGTGATATGGGGAATTGAGCTGCCAGAGCCAGTTCGTAGGCATTTTCATCATCTGTTTCACCCATGGACATAAGCAATTGTGCATATCCTCCGACCAATGAAGCATCGGATGCAGAATTGTATGGAATTGTGACATGGACTGAATCCGCACCGGCACTCCAGACACCTGCGGCCAATCCAGCGGGAAATAGTTCTAGATCGCTTACTTCAGTATTTGCAGGATCCGTCTGATCAATTTGAAGCGTAACTGGGTTGGTGATTGATGTTACAGCATTTCCAGCCTGATCAGTTACTATGGTTCTGAACTCAATATCAAGTCCATCAACGAAGCCAGTACCACCCTGGAGTTCTTCAAGGGTATCTGCCGGAATAACAATTGACCACTCACCTGTCAAGGCAGTAATGGTATCCCGAATTGAAAAGGTCTCAAACAATCCATCCCCAGGCGTCAAATCTGCGGACACTTGTAGATACCCGTCGGTTAGTGAGACATCATTTTCCAGAGGTACCGTAAAGAGCATAGAGGTATTTGTATCGTTCCAATAGGTTGAAACCTCATTGCCGCCCTGCGGTTGAACCGTGAGTGCAGTATTGGAGACAGGTGGTGTCTCATCAATTCTCAACTGATCCAAACTGATTGATCCAGTTGTAGAATTTCCTGCGACATCATACATAACTGCATCAAAGGAAAGGAGATCGCCGTCAACATACCCCAGCGCACTCAGTGCAGCCTCGTCTGGCATGAGTAACATATCATCTGTATCAGAAATGCCTTGCCCAACTAAAAAGTTTACAGCAGGGCCAGCATTTATGTAGGCTCTGAGTTGGACCCAGCCGCCCACCAGGGATTGATCTTCGTCTATAGGCACGGTTATACCAACATAATTATTAGTAGCATTAAAATATCCAGCTACAACTGTTCCTTCCTCTGCAAGTACGCTGCCCAACGTAAAATCTGGTGGAGGATTAAAATCAACTATCATGGTGTTGGTACCCGGGTTCCCATCAGTGGCATTCCCAGCAATATCTGTTACTCTGGCTCTGAATTGAAGTGTATCCCCATCTGCCACTCCCATTGCGGTCAAGTCTGATATATCGAAAACAGATAGCATAACCTGACCTAAATCTGCCAGATCAATGGCAGAATCTGCAGCGATGTCAGTGAAGGTATCATCAAATCCGGTCTTTAGCTGTAATCGAAGCGTCCCACCTTCAAGTGAAGACTCATCCGCTATAGAGTTATTGACACCAATGCTGGTATTGGTTGGATTCAAATAGCCGGGAAACGAATCTCCTCCGGATAGAGATATCGACCCCGTGATATGTACAGTTGGGGCCGTTTGATCTATCATCAAGGTTACAACGCTGGGATCATAATTGCTTGAATTGCCGGCTATATCCGTTACGACGCCCCGGACCTCAAGCACTCCACCATCAGCAAAGCCTGGTACGTTGGCTACTAACTCATCACGAGTGATATTCATGGGCACATCGATGATTCCAATCGCTCGAGTGTGTCCAAGTGCTCGATAACCTGCCGGATTGCCGACAATACGGGCTTCCAGTTGAGCAAATCCACCATCCAGAGATACATCATCTCCCAAAATGGGTAAATTGACTTGTAATGAATCATTAGTGCTATTCCAGTACCCCGTTCGAATTGAATCATCCAGGGTGACAATATCGCCAGTAACAAAAACTTCTGGTACGATACCGTCTACATATATTGATGTTTTATTATGGATTAGATTGTTGGAAGCTGGAACAGCCAATGAGGTTGGAGTATCGACGCTATTGGTGAGTGTTCCGCCAGCACCTTCAGTGTTCAAAGTTATTGAGGCTACATTCAAGGCCAATGCATAATCATCATCACCTACGATGTAATGCGCTCTGGCTTGTGTTGTATTCGAAATTGAATCAGCGACAATGGAGACTATATCTGATTCAGTAGTGTTGAGATTAACATATAGTGTATCTGCATCTCCCAAGCTCACGGGTTGGTCAAAATCAATAGTAATGGTGATTTCATCACCCTGCATATAGAGGCCGTTCTCCTGTTCCGAATCAATATTTGTAATATGGGGAGCTGTGGTGTAGATCGTCAACTCAGTTGTTTCCGAGAGGGAATCACCAGCAGCAATCGAAAGATCAACAAAATTGCCAGCCAAATCTTTGAGATTGGTTGATTCAAGGTTGAGGACATTCAGTGGTGAAGCATCGTCACCAACCTCCGTTACAAAGGTTGCAGTGATTTCACTCTGATCATTAACTAAAGCATTCTCAACACTTAGTGTTCGTGGTGTCTCCGTATTGAGGTAAATATCGAATGTACCTGATGTCAGATCTACATTCTCATCAAAATTGATGGAAATGTCAATCGTCTCATCAAGCCCATATGAATCTTCGTCTTTATCCGTTGTAATTGATTCAACAAGCGGAGAAATTCGATCAACATGTAACACTGGATTCGTTCCTGGAGTTGAGCTTTGCTGGTTTCCAGCCTCATCATACAGGATTGCGCCAAAGGTGAGATCATTGTTTTCCCCACCAGTCGTCCCATCAAATCCAACGATGTTGGAGTAAAGGGTAGTATTATCAATATCTACCGGAATCGTGGTATCAATAAATAGAATTTGGGTAGGAGCTTCCAAATTATAGAATTGACCACCGGCAATCTTCCCAACAATCTGCACGAAACCATCTTCAAGGGATTCATCAGTTGCAGAAATTGGAACCGTAACTGTTATGCCTGTGTTTGAGGAGTTCCAATAACTTGGATAGGATTGATCTCCCCCTGTGACAGCAGAGAGAATCCCGAATGCTTCAGGAACAATTCCATCAACATCTATATCATTGGTCGCCATATTGGTCGCCGTTCCCAGACCAGCTGGAACTGGATTACCGGCTACATCAAGCAGGGTCCCACCATCAGATAACCCCCAGCTCTCTACTACCAGATCTCGGCTGTCTGCTCCAGTACCAACTGTATACGTACCGGTTGCATTGTCAACACCATCCAAAGCAGCACTTAATATGAATAGATCTCGACCTGAGCTCGTGGCATCTAGACCAAGAAACAGGGTATCCCCATCACTCAGATAAACTTCCTTATCAAAGTCTATTCGGATTGCAACCTCTTCTCCCTTGGCATGGGGACCATCATCCGTTATGGATGTAAACGACGTAATTGTGGGTACACTCGCATCTATAGTGATATCACTACTGGCGGCAAGGTTGGAACTAATTGTTGATAAATCAGCGTTATTGCCTGCAATATCCTTCAAACGCGTACCACTGGTTGATAATACAAGACTGTCAACCGTTAATTGGTCCGCCATCTCATCTGCTGATACTACATAGTCCTCAGTTACCGATAAACCCGATATACTGCTTATTGCTAAGGCTTTCCCCGAGTTTAAATAGGCGATCAGGTTGCCACCACTCAAGGTCACTGATTGATCAAAAGTAATGGTAATAGCTATTGTACTGTCGATTCCATATGTCCCATCTGCTTTGCTCGTGGTTATACTACTAACTTCAGGTATATCCTGATCGATTGTGAAGGTGTTGGCACTCTCAACCCAGTTCGTGTTGTTTCCCGCTGCATCAGTAACAACTGCGGATATCTTCAATACAGATTCATCAGGGAATGAACTCATTCCTGTATCTTCCAACTGAGCCTCTGTTAGACTCATAGACACATTCTGACCTATATTGCCACCACCAATCGTAAAGGCATCTCCAAGTTCATCCGCTACATCGATGTTGGTATAAAACCCTACCAGCTGTATCGTACCGCCGACAAGGGAGTTATCACTGGCCAATGGAACCAGTATGCTCATAGCCTCATTGGTCTCGTTCCAGTAGGTGGCCTCTACATTTCCACCTGTCACAGTAATTGTGGATACTGTCTGCTGCACCGGGACGATTCCATCAAGATTTATACTGCTGTTATCTCCCAGATTATTTCCGGCAGGCAATATTGGATTGAGCGCATTCCCGGCTAAATCTTCAAGTGATGCATCAGAGTAGCTGAATTCTCTCACTGTTAGTCCGGTTATGTCGTCAGATGCTGTAACTACATAGTTTTTGGTTGCACTTGAAACGTTACTGATTGTGCTGAAATAAAAATTATCCCCCACAGAAGAATTCAGATCAACATTAAAATTTCCACTGGGCATGGTGACCAATTCGCTGAATTCAATCGTAATCTCAATAGTATCCCCAATACCATAGGTATCATTGGGTGTAGTTGTGGTCACACCGGTGATGGTGGGATAGTCACCATCAACATTAATGCTGCTGCCCGGGGTGAGATTGGAACTTATTGTAGATATGTTTGCACTATTCCCTGCTGCATCCAGCAATTTTGCTGCACCTGAAGATAGCTCCAGGTCATCTATTCTTAATCCAGTTGCTGAATCACCGGGTTCTATGGTGTAGGTGAGAGATAGCGTATCCTCTGAAAAACCTGCTGATGTTGTCATTACCTTACCAGAGGACAGGGATGTAAGAAGATCACCACCGGTGAGATTTACGAGTTCGCTAAAGACGAGGGTAACATTTATCTCATCATCGATGCCATGTGTTCCATTGCTTGTCGTAGATATGACTGATGAAATTGTTGGTTCATTTTGGTCAATTGCGGTCGTTTCGTCGCTAACATTACCAGTGACACCATTTCCAGCCGCATCTATTAGTTCGGCCGTCACACTGAGTTCAGCATTTGGGCTTGTGAATCCTGCTATTGATTCAACATCGGCTGCAAGGATGGTAACAAGCATGGTATCGCCGGCGACAGTAATATCTCTTCTTGTTCCCATAGCTTCTGCAGTATTCCCACCTACAAATCCTTTCAGCTGAACGGTTCCTCCATTCAGGAGCGTGGCATCCGCAGGTAGATCTACCTGCACTGTCAATGAATCATTGCTACTATTCCAGAACCCGTCAAATTCGGTTCCACCCCGCGGTGAAATATCCAGGACATCAAAAGTGACGGGTGGTGTTTCATCTACCCACACATGTTCAACATCGAATGAGTCAACAATGGCTGGATTTGGAAAATCAAAAAATCGAACACTGATTACAAACTCATCCCCATCTGAGAAAGCAGCAGTGGATTGAAGTTCAGCTTCTGTAAAAGATTCACTAAAAGTAACACCCCCAGAAATATCAGAGACGATTCTTAGTTGAACATCGCTGCCACTATTCACCCGCATGTATAATTCAGCGTAATCTATAGTACCCACATCATCAGGAACTCTACATGATAGTGTGCCACCTGTGCTACTCGTATTCCAATAGCCAGTTCTCACCGTATCGCCATCGGCAGTGAATATATTCTCAGCAAATAGAGCCGCAGGTGATAGCATCATCAAAGTGACAATTCCTCGAATGGCAAGATTCTTCAGCAGATTCATGTTAGTGATTCTCTTTGCAGTTTGCTTTTTCATAATTCACTCAATTTTTATAGTTCAAGTCCTGTGGAGACTCTCAGCTCAAGCCACCAGACAGAGCCCAATGGATCAATTTCTGTTATCAAAACCCCCCGGGTTCCAAAACGGAGGAAGGTATTCTTGGTTGGTCTGAACCGGTAATTCAGCTCTAACATGCTGCCCATTGATGCATCCCAAAAACCAAAACCGATGGCTGCTCCAGAATTGTCACCAATACTAGAAGCCTGGGCGATATATGAAATTCCGGCAAAGGTGCCCCCTTCAGGATGGGTATTCTCAAAACTGAAGGTGGAGATCTCGAACAGCAGGTATAGCGGAATACTTTCAACATAAATTTCATATGGAATCTTGAATGTAACACTAGCATCGATATAGGAGTACCACGAGTAGAGTGGATCTGCCACAGCAAAGGGCGATGACCCATTGATGGAAATATGGCTTCCATGGAGGACACTATTCTTCATCAATCCAGGAGCAGGTCCTACCGTACGGGTGCGTTCGCGCCTTTTTGCTGGGATGGGATCAGCTACAATTGACGCGGTCGTGTCAGGTTGCTTTTCTTCGCCATACAATTCTTTTACCAGGGCATCATAATCAATCTCAGAATTAGTGGCTCCACTGAACCCTTCTTCAACTGTATTCAGAGTATCATTGTCTCCAGCACGCACCTGGTTGTCCCTGATCTCATCCTGGGCGACCAAAACGCTACAAGCCATCACCAGCATGAAAACCAGCATTATGATAGATTTCTGCACATCAATATTTGTTGCTTCCTGCTTCATTTTCAATTCGATTAATACCGATAATTACCAGAGTTTAAATCCAACGGTAAATCGGGGTTCCACCCACCAGCCTGAACCAATGGTGTCAATTTTATAGGCCCAATTCCAACGATACCCTCCGGAGAAGAATAAGGAATGGTATTGATATGCGTATCCCAGGCCAGTCATCATTCCAAAGGTTGGGAAGTAAGCGCCCAGACCCGCCTCAGCTTCAAAGCCGTAGGCTTCTGCACGAACCAGGGGCATCAGAGTCATGCCTTTAAAAGCACCACCTGCAGGAAATGAGTTTTCGAACTTAAAGCTGGATGATTCAACGAGGAATGAAACACTCGCAGGTTCATAGTCTAAGTGCCAGGGTAGCTCAACGCTCACCGAGACATCCATAAATGAATACCAAGTATCCATCTTTTCTGCGACGTATTGTGGAGAAGAGAACGAAAAGGTGACTCCTGCTCCCTCCATAAAGGTTCCCTGGAATTTCTTGCGAAAATCCATTGGATGGTCAGAATACTCAATCTCGGTGATATCCACATCAGTGGAGTCAGTACCAAATGCATCATCAGATTCTGATTCGTCTCCAAAGCCCCAGTCATCTTCAACAGCTGTGGTATCAGTCATTTCTTCAGTTTCCTCACCAAAGAGGTCATCAGATTCTGCGTCCTCAGGACTTGTTTCTATATCTTCCTCAAAATCAAACGAGAAGTCATCTCCACCAATGTCAAATTCATCCCCAAACAATAGGCTATCATCTTCTGTACTGCCAAACAAATCTTCTTCCTGGGCCTGGGCCTGGGGTACACAAACGAGAACCAACAATACACCTAGCATGGATAGGATAATTTCTGGTTGTGCCCATCGGAAAATTTTTAATCGTAAAAGCATATCACCCTGCACTATTATGTTAGTCACTTCGACTACTTTTTAATTAATCGCAAAATTTATGATATCTCAAGTTTGAAACAAGTCTTTACCTGCATATGTGATCTAGCAAACACCTTGGTTTTCAAGCGCTAATCTGAGGTTGGTTCAAGGAGTGGATTTATTGAAACGAGTCATTTACCCGTTGATATTGACGAAATAGATTAAACAAATATGAAACGGCTTTCAGGTACCCAATTATGATATAGATAGCTGAAAGCCGTCTTTGAAGACTAACTGTGACTAGCGAGTCCTATTTTAGCAGCAACATCTTCCCTGTCTGAGAGAACCCATTCATCTGCATGTGATAAATGTAGGTTCCGCTTGAAACAGGCTTGCCATTTCCATCACGCGCATCCCAGACAATATTATAGTAGCCTGCAGATTGTTCAGTATTCACCAGGGTGATCACTGGTGAGCCACCAATATCGTATATAGTCAGTTGTACTTGTGATGATTTGGGTAGCTCATAGCTCAGCATGGTTGTTGGGTTGAACGGATTTGGATAATTCGCCGCCATTGCAAATTCACTTGGTAAGGGTCTATTTGCTCTTCTCTTGGGAAGTCCTGTGAAGGAAGCTCCATTCATGAGTGAGCCATCATTACCACTCAATGTTTGGTCATCTGCATCATTTGAATTGAAATTCCAATACCCCACAAGGTTTTCAATACTCTCGGGAGTTTCGAAGCTCTCACTCATTAACTCCATTATGTCACTGGAAGTAAGAGCGACATCCCAAACACTAATTTCATCCATTGATCCATTGAAAAAACCGAAGTCTGTAGAGGAGTCTCGATACCGACCAATCTCGGAGTAGTCGACAGATCGCGTGAAGGTTAAATTGGTTTCATCAGCACTTTTGTGACTGATTAGCAGTCCGTCTAAAAATAACTGATCATAAGCTGTTGTTACGACCAGAGCTAGATGCTGCCAATTACCAAATTCCAGGGTCCGAATTGGTGTTAATGTTTCCGCAGTATTTCCATCCGGACGATTAATCGTAGCAACAAGACTCCAGTCTCTACTATCGAGATAATATATGCTACCAGATTCAGTATCTGCTTGATTAAATATTGAGTTACTGCGTGAATATCCCCCTCCTTGGCCTTCTGGTTTAACCCATGCTGAAAAGGTGAATGAGTTTGAAGGAAAAAATGAGTTTGAAGTTAATATGGGAGCTTGAAATTGGAGATAGTCATCTTGTCCATCCAATAGAAGGCTTGAGGCAAAGGCCGGAGGTAGTGGTGTGATTCTATTGGTTATAGCGGAGCCATGTACAAGTGTACCAATATATCCTTGTCCAGAAATATCCTCACTCGTTCCATCATCAAAATTCCAATACGCTGCAAGTGAGGCATTACTCTCCGGGTTTTGTATAGTCGTCTCCATTGTCGTTCTTATTTCATCAATATTCAGGTTCCGATTCCATATTCGAATTTCATCTATACTCCCATTGAAATAACCACCACTTGCATACCCTATGTGTGTATTTGTTGAATATACGTAATCAAAACCCGGTACAACAATATGATCTTCCTGTGCGACCAGAAATCCATCCAAGTAAAAGAATATATCGTCTGGGCTGACAACCAAAGCATAGTGGTGCCATTCATTGGGTGGGAATTGTGGCACAGAGAGTGTTTGAAGAGGTCCATCCCTCTCAGTCCTGACGCTTACTATACATAGCCCACTGGGGTCAGACGCTTTAATCGTTATCGTTTCATAAAAGGGAGTTCCAGTCCCAGACCCTTGGTGAAAGAGCATATTGGACCCATCTGTATTGTCCATATTCGCCCATGCCTCTATGGTGAACGACTCAGTGTTGACAACCGGATTCAGAATGTCCATATACCCAGTTGTCCCATCTAACAATAAACTTGTGCTAAAATCTGGTGGAGTAATAGTATGGGTGATCGTAAACACCACATTTTTGCAGGCACTTAATCCACCTGCATCCGTTGCGGTAAAAAGGATTGATTCACTCCCATAATAATCAGGATCTGAAGCAAAGACGCTGGCTACACGATCTGGGCTGATTGATGCAGTTAGGTGTTGTGTCTGATTTACTGTCCACACAATCTCACTGTCACCATTATCAACATCCTCAACATATGTGTCCAACGTAATTAATTCAAAAGATTCACCCTCCGATATTTGTTGATCCGGGATATCCGATATAACAGGCGCATCATTGACTGCACTCGCTGAAAAGACAGTTTCTGAAAGATCACTTAATCCACCTGGATCGGTTGCTGTGAATGTGATCGTCTCAGACCCATACCAATTTTCATCTGGAATAGCAATTATGGCAACCCGATTGCCATCGATGGAAACAGTCAAGTCAGAATTACCTGTATGACTCCATATCATTTCACTATCAATATTATCAGCATCAACCACATATAGATCCAGTTCGATTGATTGGAATGTATCACCTTCTTCAATCTGTTGATTTGGTATAGCCGATACTACAGGAGCGTCATTTTCTGAATTTACTGAAAAGACAGTCTCTGATTGGCTACTTAATCCATCCGGATCGGTTGCTGTGAATGTGATCGCCTCAGACCCATGCCAATTTTCATCAGGTATTCCGATTGTGGTTACCCGATCACCATCGATGCTAACAATGAGAGCTGAATTACCAGAATAAGTCCAGGCTAGTTCACTGTCCATATTGTCAACATCTGAAACATGGGCATCTAAGGAGATCACTGAGAATGATCCTCCCTCGCTTGTTTGTTGATCCGGGATATAAGATACAACTGGCGCATCATTCACCGCAGTGACTGTGAATGCGGTCGTTGTAAAATCACTCCCACCCTCTGGATCGCTGGCCTTAAAGACGATTGTTTCTGTGCCATACCAATCTTCATCAGGGATAGCAAAGGTTGCAATATTGTTTCCATCAATGGTAATCTCTATATTTGCGTTTCCTGAATATGTCCAGACCATTTCATCGAGATCACTATCGATGTCCTCAACATACTCATTTAACTCAATATGATGAAAAATTCCACCCTCTGATATGGTCTGGTTTGGAATTGAGCTGACATGGGGAGCATCATTTATTGAAGTAACTGTAAACAAAGCATCCGTTTGACTGTACAAACCACCTGGATCTCTGGCAATGAACGTGATCATTTCAGAACCATTCCAATCCGCATAGGGTGCATTTATTGTAGCAATTCTGTTGGGATCTAAAGTTACAGTCAAGTCACTATTCCCATCAAATGTCCAGCTAATCTCTGCATCTGAATTATCAGGATCGGTGACATATCCATCCAGTTCTATGGGCTGGAATGATCCACCTTCATTCACTTGTTGGCCCGGTATGTTTGAAACCACTGGTGCATCTGGTACAGAAACAACTGTAAAGACTGCAGATTCGGTGTCAGATAGTCCATCCGGATCTCTGGCAGTGAAATAGATCCTTTCAGAACCACTCCATTCTGGATTTGGAACTCCAATCGTGACTATCCGACTGGCACTTATCATTACTGTGAGATCATGGTTCCCATAAGAAGTCCAAGACATCTCACTATCGATATTGTCCACATCTGACACATAGTTGTCCAATATTATCCAGTTAAATGTTCGGCCTTCTTCTATGGTCTGGTCCGGGATGGTCGATACTACTGGTGCATCTGGAACTGATCTAACGGTCAGAGGAACAGACACATTGTCATAGAGTCCAGCTGGATCTCTTACCGTAAAGGTAATCACTTCTGAACCATTCCAATCCGGATGAGGTGTATCAATGGTCGCAATATGACTCCCGCTAATGGATATCCTTAAGTCATGATTTCCAGAGACTGACCAGGAAAGTTCACTGTCAACGTTATCAACGTCTGAGACAAAATTATCGAGTGAGATAATTGAAAAACGTTCACCCTCTTCTATTCTCTGTTCTGGTATAGATGTGGTGACTGGAGCATCATTCACCGCATCCACTCGGAAAGCGGCGGTTTCACTGTCACGAAGTCCTGAAGGATCACGGGCAGTAAATGTAATTGATTCAGTTCCATACCAATCTGCGTGTGGTGTTCTGATAGTGGCCACACGGTCATCATTTATTGAAACATCGAGGGCCATATTCCCTGAGACTGTCCAGGATATCTGTCTATCCGTGTTGTCTGCATCGGTCACATACTCATCCAATTCGATTCTTTCAAAGGACTCTCCCTCATGAATGCGCTGTGCGGGAATAGGTGAAACAAATGGGGGAAACAGCCTTATTCGATCAACCTGATCCTCCTTATTCACAAGACCATTCTGGAGTCGGTCATCGTTATCATTATTCAGAACGCCCTGTGCAAAGAGGACATTCGAAACAATCATCAATAATACAGCACTTTTAACCACCGCTCTCAAAAACATGCAAACCTCCCTTTATCTTAGATGCCAAATTGTTAGGATAATCTGAGTGTGATTCAACTGACAATCCACCACTTTGAATTGAAGGATTCATATGGATTGTATACATAACACCAGTTGATGGCATACCCCCTTACTAGATTTATAATATTTTATTAAATATAAATATTTTTGAAAATATTCACAGAGTTAACAAACATTTTATCGATGGTCCCCCATCATAATTTAGATAGTTATTACAATATTAGAGTGAATTAGCAACGTAATGTCACAAATATCTAGTAATTACTCATTCCAATACTGAAGTGCATTGCTTCAGCCTATGAGTTTCACATTGGCTAAATTTTGTGGCATAAGTGAAGTGGATTTAGCTAGAATAAATATAAACTTTTGCGAAAGCACACTCTCTAAATATATTGGCCGCCGTCAGAGTAATCTGGCAATTGAAAAACGGAGAGGTGGCCGAGTGGCTTAAGGCGCACGCTTGGAAAGCGTGTGTGCGGCAACGTACCGTGAGTTCGAATCTCACTCTCTCCGCGATAAAAAAGGACCCTGCATTTTGCAGGGTCCTTTTTTATTGACGATATGGGAGTCATCCAGGCGCGGATTCGACTCCGCGCTTGGAAAAGTCATTGCGGCTTCAGCCAACTTTCCAATATTTTACCATCCCCTGCCATATTAATCATCTGTTGTTGAAGGACTTCGATTGGCGATAATGGGTTGGTCATGATCTTGGCCAGAAATAACGGCATGACATCATGGAGATAAACCCCCAGACGTGGTATAAACTCACCTGACCATTTAGGAAGTCCTGTTAGCGGATATGATATCGCTACCCTGGTATAGCCCACATATTCTATCTGAGACAGCAAGTCACTATTCCAGGCATTGAATGGTGGACAAAAGGTGGTAACCTCACTTCCCATTTCATCTTCAATTCTTTTTTTTGATGTGGCCAGCTCATCATGAACATTTTTAGAACTCATATTGATCAGGCGGCGGTGTGACTTGCCATGAGAACCAATCTCCCAGCCCTTGTCATGCAATTCACGTAACTCTGACCAGGACATATGCGTGATTTGCTTATCCTCAGGGAAATAATCCCAGCTGTTTTTCTGACCTACATAGTCAGTGATGGCAAAGACAGTGGCTACCCCTCCCACTTCTTCAAGAATAGGAGCGGCGTACTCCTTAATACAGGAATAACCATCATCAAAGGTGATGAGGACCTGATTTAAATCCGGTGAATAATCTTCAATTCTTGAAAAAGAGAAGCCCAAATGCTGAAGAGCCAGCATCTGGGCTTTAAATTGACGCGGTGTAGTTGTTGTCAGTCCCCATTCATACTGTTCAGAGACCTTATGATACACCAGGCCCCTGTTATAAACAGGGAAAGACAAAATTTAGCTCAATACCTGATCGAGAGGTGTGTACTCAAGACCAAAAGCTTCTGCAACAGCTTCACAGGTTACTTTACCATCAACCATATTCAGACCAGGTGCAAAACCATCGTCTGAGTTCAGTGCTGCTTTGACACCCATGTTGGCTAGTTTGATAACATATGGCAAAGTAGCGTTGGTTAATGCTTTGGTAGAGGTGTAAGGAACCGCTCCTGGCATATTGGCAACACAATAGTGAACCACACCATCAACCACAAAGGTTGGGTTTTCGTGAGTGGTAGGCTTACAGGTTTCAACACATCCACCCTGATCGACTGCAACATCAACGATTACGGAACCCGGTTTCATCATACTTAGCATTTCACGTGTGATGAGTTTGGGAGCTTTTGCTCCAGGTAACAAGACAGCACCTACTACCAGGTCAACTTCTGGCAATAATTTGCGAATATTGGCAGGTGAGCTATAAATAGTAGTAACATTTTTTGGTAGAATATCATCCAGATAGCGCAGACGGTTTAAATCAAGGTCCATAATTGTAACATTGGCACCAAATCCTGCTGCGATCTTGGTTGCGTGGGTACCAACAGTACCTCCACCGAGTACGAGAACAGTGGCTGGTCTTACTCCAGGAACTCCGCCCAACAGAACACCTCGGCCACCACTGGTGTGCTCGAGAAATTTTGCACCTTCCTGAGTAGCCATACGCCCGGCCACTTCACTCATGGGCTCTAAAAGAGGTAATTTTTTATTTTTATCTTCAACGGTTTCGTAGGCAACAGCCCAGGCCTTGGTATCCAGAAAGCCCAGTGTAAGCGATTCATCTGCAGCGAAATGAAAATAGGTGAAGACAATCTGACCTTCACGGGTGCGGGCAATCTCCACTGGCTGTGGTTCTTTGACCTTCACGATCATTTCTGCATCAGCCCAGATCTTGTCTACATCAGGTTCTATAGTAGCACCAGCACTGATGTACATCTCATTGGTGAATCCACTATTGATACCACCATTATCTTCGACGATTACTTTGTGACCATTGGCCACTAATAATTCGACTCCCCCTGGAGTCATTGCGATACGATTTTCGTTCGTTTTAATCTCTTTGGGTACTCCGACGATCATTTTCGCCTCCTATGATAATACTTGGCCGGTTACCTGAGCCTCTCCCCAATATTACTATTGAGATTCACCTCGGCATACTCCGTTAAGCTCCGTTAGCCGGTTCCAATATGCTTGTAAAAAACCTCTCGGGATTGAACAATTCCCGTGCCAACACTTGTATTCTCTCAACATCAATCGCTTCAATTTTTCGAAGAAATTTATCCAGACTAATATTTTCCCCATAATATATCTGCTGGCGTCCCAGACGCATCATGCGTCGCTCCATGGATTCATCACCCATGACCACCCCAGATTTGTACTGGGCTTTCACCCGTTCAAGCTCTGATGCACTCACCGGATCACTGACCATCTTCTCCAGTTCAGTCTGGGTTAACTCAACCGCCAGGTCCCGCTTGGCCGGGTCTGTAGCCAGATACACACCGAATGAGCCACTATCTCTGTATAAATTCACAAAGGAAAATATCTGATAGGCCACACCATGTGCTTCCCGAATATTCTGGAACAAACGAGAACTCATTCCCCCACTGAGAATTGAATTCATTACTGCAATATCATATCGCCGTTCATCAAATACTGAAAATATGGGCAGACCAGTAATCAAATGGCTCTGCTGGATATCCTTGGTGCGAACTTCAGTACCAGGTGCATAGACAGAATCATCAAAAGCAGTATACTTGTTCTCACCTGATGGCTGACGGTCATACCGTTCTTCAATCAGACGAACCAGCTCATCATGATCAACATACCCCGCAGCAACTACAATCGTATTTTCTGGTCCGTAATGACTGTCCAGATAAGTATTTAGTGCCTCAGGAGAAAAAGAGCTGATGGATGTTTTGTTACCCAGAATGGGTTTGCCTAACGGATTTTCTGGATACAGGAATTCTTCAAATGTATCAAATGCCAACTCTTCAGGTACATCCTTGCTATCACGTAATTCATCCAACACAACCGATTTCTCCCGCTCAATATCTGCTATGGGGAAGGTTGGATGCAGCAAAATATCAGAAACGATATCGACCGCTTCTTCCAGATATTCGCTGAGGAATCTGGCATGATAACAGGTGTATTCTTTGGTGGTAAAGGCATTCAGATGACCACCTACATCTTCCAATGAGGCGGCTATGTCATAGGTAGATCTATTGGCTGTACCTTTGAATACGGTGTGCTCCAGGAAATGAGAGACTCCTGAGAGCTCAGCAGGCTCATAACGACTCCCTGCACGTACCCAAAAGCCTAAAGCCACCGAACGGACTGTGTCCACCGTTTCAGAAACGATGGTCAGTCCGTTCGATAGTATCGTTTGCTTACGAAGTGAGGTCACTTCAGCAAATTACCGACGATTATTATCCCGACGACCGCGATCCCTACCACCACGATCTCGGCCACCGCGATTGTTATCACGTTGAGGACGAGGTCTCTTCGGTGGTTCAACCCAACCTTCTGGTTTTTCTAGCAGTGCCTTGCGGCTCAAGTTGTAGCGTCCGCTGTCATCAACTTCCATCAGTTTTACTCTAACGGTATCACCAACATTGAGAACATCTTCAACTTTTTCAACACGGGCATATTCAAGGTCACTGATATGTACCAGTCCTTGTTTGCCAGGTAAGAATTCACAGAAAGCTCCAAAAGTCATTAGTCTGACGACTTTAGCCTCAAACTCTTCACCAGCAACCGGTACCCGTACGATAGCATTAATGCGATCGGCAGCGGCTTCGGCACCTTCTGAGTCTTCAGCAAAGACAAAAACAATTCCTTCCTGGTCGATTTCGACGGTGGCGCCGGTATCAGCCTGGATGGCTTTGATAATTTTACCCTGGGGTCCAATAACATCACCAATCTGATCTGGTTTGATCTTGATGGTAATGAATCTTGGAGCATATGGGGACAGTTCTTCACGGGCAGCAGGCATGGAAGCTTCCATGATGCCAATGATATGCTCGCGGCCTTCTTTGGCCTGGAGCAATGCCTGGGTCATGAGCTCAGCACTGATACCTTCGATCTTAAGATCCATCTGGATGGCATTGATACCATCTTTGGTTCCCGTAACCTTGAAATCCATATCACCATAATGATCTTCATCTCCCAGGATATCTGAAAGCACGGAGAAACGTTCTCCATCGCTGATCAAACCCATGGCGATTCCAGCAACCGTTTTAGAGGTTGGAACACCAGCATCCATAAGGGCCAATGAACCACCACAAACACTGGCCATAGATGATGAACCATTCGATTCAAGAATCTCTGAAACCAATCTTACGGTATAAGGGAAGTCTTCCTTGGCTGGCAAGAAGTTCTTCAGGCTGCGTTCAGCCAGATTTCCATGACCGATCTCGCGACGACTGGTGAATCCAATTCTGCCAGTTTCACCCACACAATAGGGTGGAAAATTATAATGCAGATAGAAGGATTTCTTAAAATCCTGATCTACGTTGTCAATAATCTGTTCGTCAAGTTTGGTACCCAGTGTGGTTACAACCAGTGCCTGGGTCTCACCTCTCGTGAAAAGGGCTGAACCATGAACACGTGGCAAAACACCAACTTCTGCGGTGATCTTCCGGATATCTTTCAATCCACGACCATCAACACGTGTGCCTTCAGCCATAATCCGTTCACGGATATTTGCTTTAAGACGCTTGTCAAAAACTTCGCCAACCACTTTCAGGTGATCTGGATAGGTTTCTTCGTATTTGGCGATCAACTCATCTTTGGCAGCATTTCTGGCTACCTGACGCTCCAGTTTAAGTACAATTGAGTTCAATTCAGTCAGCTGAGCTTCTTCAATTGCCCCATCTACATCGGCAATAATGGCTGCTTTGGTTTCATCCACAGCGATTTCGCGTTTGACAGGTTTGATCTCATCAATGATACTCTGCTGGAAAGCACATATTTCACTGATTGCTTTCTGGGCAAAAACCAGGGCTTCAACCATGATTTCCTCAGAAACTTCTTTGGCTTCACCTTCAACCATAACCACATCAGTTGCAGTACCGGTAATGGTGATATCCATTTCCGATTCTTCAGTCTGAGCATAGGTTGGGTTCAGTATCAATTCGCCATCAATGCGACCGACATGAACCGAGGCAACCGGACCGTTCCAGGGGATGTCTGAGATTGACAGAGCAAATGAGGCACCAATGGTACCCAGGGCATCTGCCGTATTCTCGCCATCACTTGAAACCACGGTAACCATAACCTGAGTTTCGCTGTTGAAAGCATCTGGAAAAAGTGGACGGATAGGTCTATCCGTCATGCGTGCACTCAGAATCTCTTTTTCAGAGGGTCTGGCTTCACGTTTGAAAAAGCCACCGGGGATTTTACCACCAGCATAGCTTTTTTCTCTATATTCAACCTGTAACGGAAAATAATCCTTCGTAGGGTCTTCAAATTTAGATGCAGTTGCTGCAACGAGCACAGCTGTCTCACCATAAATGGCAAGTACGGAACCACCTGCTTGTTTGGCCATACGACCTGTTTCAAGACTAAGCGTTCTTCCGCCCAGCATCATTTCTTTTTTAATCAAAATATCTCCAATTCCTATTTACGTATACTAAGCTTTGTGATCAAAGCTTTGTATGTGGCTGCATCACTTTTCTGGATGTAGCGAAGTAAGCGGCGGCGCTGCCCAACCATTTTGAGCAATCCACGGCGGCTATGATGGTCTTTCTTGTAGGCTTTCAAATGCTCAGTCAGATTTCTAATCTGAGTTGTGAGAATCGCTACCTGTACGGATGTTGATCCGGTATCATTCTCGTTTTCGCCATATTCCTTGACGAGAGCAGCCTTTTCTTCTTTCGTTATTGACATGAGTCCTCCTTCAGACCTCTCGATAATTTTCTATTATCGCTATACATGTTTTCTTATCATTCTCTAATTGTTTAATTAAATCTTCCACACTGGAAAATTTCTTCTCATCTCTCAACTTCTGCAGGAACTCGAGGATGACCTCATTTCCATACAGATTTTCTTCTCCCTCGGGAATGTCAAACAGGTGCACCTCTATGGTCACCTCTGTTCCATTTTTGAATGTGGGTCGGACCCCCACATTACACATCCCGAAACAGGAGAATTTGTCTGTCTTAATCCTGCTGAGATAGACCCCTCGATTGGGCAATAATTTATTGTCCAGATGAGGTTCTACATTAGCCGTAGGAAAATTCAGACTTTGTCCTCTTTGCTCCCCATGCACGACCGTCCCAAATAATGTATAGGAGTGGCCTAACATGGCATTTGCCAGATCCAACCGGTCGGATTGGATGTGATCACGGATCAGCGTACTGCTTACTGGAAGGTTCTCATTTTTAATAGGACCAACCACACTCACATCGTAGCCCATACTGGTACCACGTTGCTTCAACCATTCCGCATCACCTTCACGGTTGTGACCAAATCGATGATCATAACCCACAACCATGTGGCGAATGTTCAGTGCCTTCTCAAGCACCATTTCAGCAAATTCATCAGCGCTGTAAGTCGAAAATCCATGATTGAAATCCAGGACCAGCAAAATATCTACAGGTGCATATTTTTCAATCAGATAAGCGCGTTCATCGATACCGGTAAGGAGTCGAATCGGACGCTTTTCACTATCCCTCAGGAGCTGTTGAGGGTGGGGATGAAAAGTGATGACGACCGAAGGCAGATTGCGAAGGCTGGCCTCGGTGATACACTTTTCGATCAAAGCTTGATGACCTCGGTGAATACCATCAAAACTACCGATGGTGGCCACACTCCCCTGAAGCTCAGGAATATCTTCTAAGCAGCGGATGATTTCCATTTTTCAATAAACTCTGGTATGCTTATCGCATCCTCTATGCGATAGTCACCTACCGCTAGTCTTTTCAATTCGTTTACGTAGGCTACAGTACCCAGAGCACGTGCTATGTCTTCAGCCAGAACTCGAACATAAGTTCCACGTCCACATTTCACCTTCAGCTTCAGACTATGGGCACTAAATTCCAATAACTCGATACTGTGAATCATGATGGTCGTTGGCTCACGCTCCACAACTTTGCCAGCACGGGCCAGATTGTACAGTTTCTGCCCCTTAACCTTTTTAGCTGAGTACATGGGTGGAATCTGTTGAATCTCACCTTCAAAACCACTCAGTGCAGCCAGGATTGTTTCTTGATCAAGCTTTGGCACAGGAACAGACTCAGTGATTTTACCGGTTCTGTCACCAGTATCCATAAGGTGACCCAGAGTTATCTCAGCTTCGTAAACTTTTGGCATAGCCATAAATTCACTCTGGCGTTTG
The DNA here is from genome assembly GCA_016844955.1 of Fidelibacterota bacterium. Classification (GTDB taxonomy): domain Bacteria; phylum Fidelibacterota; class UBA8477; order UBA8477; family JABMPR01; genus JABMPR01. The sequence goes on from JAERTH010000091.1 coordinate 27,233, forward strand.
GTATTTTTACCAGTCAAAACAATAAGTACACCCGTTGCAAAAGGATCCAGGGTACCAGCATGACCAACTTTCCTGATTTTGGTGGCAAAACGAATCTTGTTAACCACATCAAAACTGGTCCAGTCCATGGGTTTGTCAATATTGATGATGTGCTCAGTACCGATCATAAATCTTTCAGCACGCGATTCATTTTGTCGGTGTAATTGAGTGTATCGTCCAAAAAGAATCGCAGTTCTGGAACGTACTTGAGAATTACTTCTTGACCCACATGATATCGGATACGACTACTGTGGTGTTCCAGAGTTTTAAAACTATAGGCAACATCCTCTTCACTGCCATAAATAGAGAAGTAGACATTGGCAATTTTCAAATCAGGTGACATCTTGGCCTTTGAAACCGAGATGAAGCCTGGAGTAGCATTAGCTAAATTCAATATCAGATACTCAGCAACGGCTGCTCTGATAGCTTCGGCTACACGTTTTTGTCTGGCAACACCCATAATATCTAATCAGCTCGACAGCTTTATTTAGCGCTGGAATCCAGTTTACGTTTGATAATGTCTTCTGAATAGAATTCAATGATATCATCAACCTGAATCTTGCTATAATCTTTCAGAGAGATACCACATTCACTGCCTTCCAGAACTTCCTTAACCTCGTCCTTGAAACGCTTCAGGGCATTCAGCTCACCATTAAACTTGATTTCACCGTTTCTCACCAACCGAACCTTGGCGGAACGTCGGGCCACACCTTCAGTAACAATGGAACCGGCAATTACACCGATCTTCGGGATCTTGAATAGATCAGTTACCTTGGCTTTTCCTATCTCAGTCTCAACCACATCGGGCTCTAGCAAACCTTCCAGGGCCTGATAGATATCATCCACAGCAGCATAAATAACATCGTAGTAGCGAATTTCCACATCATCGGCCTTGGCCAACAGTCTGGCGTTGCTGTCTGCGGTTACGTTGAAACCAACGATAACTGCATCAGAAGCCGCAGCCAGCAGTACATCTGATTCTTTGATCATTCCAATACCGCGGTGAATGATGCGGACTGCCACTTCACTGGTAGACATCTTCATGAATGAATCAGCCAGGGCTTCAATGGAACCATCCACATCACCCTTAATCAGAAGTGGAACTTCCTTAACCTTGCCTTCAGATATCTGACGCGAAATTTCATCAAGGGTCATATGACGCATACGCTTGAAATCCTGCTCGCGACGCAGCATCTGTCGCTGCGTACTGACTTCACGGGCTTCTTTGTCATTCTTCATGACAATCAGGTTATCACCAGCGCGTGGTACATCGCTAAAACCTAAAATCTCAACGGGAGCTGATGGACCTGCAAACTTAATTCTTTTTCCATGATCATCCTTCAAGGCACGAACCCTACCGGAGTAGTCACCGCAAACAAAGGGATCACCGATTTTCAATTTACCACGACTCACCAGAACCGTCGCCAGAGCCCCTACACCCTTATCAAGGCGTGATTCAACCACAATTCCACGGGCAACACCGCTGGGCTTGGCCTTGAGATCAAGCATTTCAGCTTCAAGGGCAACGGTTTCCAGTAATTCATCAACATTGGTACCATTCTTGGCCGAGATTTCAACATCAGGATATTTACCACCCCAACTCTCAACCAGCATGTCCCGCTCGGAGAGTTCTCGACGGACACGCTCAGCATCGGCACCTAACTTATCAATTTTATTAATGGCGAATACAATGGGAACACCAGCTGCTTTGGCATGGTCAATGGCTTCAATGGTCTGAGGCATAACTGCATCGTCCGCAGCAACAATGATAATAACCAGATCTGTCACCTGGGCTCCACGAGCACGCATGGCAGTAAATGCTTCGTGACCGGGTGTATCCAGGAAGGTGACTGTTTTGTCATCACCAACTGCAACCGAGTAGGCTCCAATATGCTGGGTAATTCCACCTGCCTCACCTGCAATTACATTGGCTTCGCGGATATAATCCAGGAGGGATGTTTTTCCATGATCAACGTGACCCATGATGGTTACTACTGGTGGGCGTGGCGCAAGCTCTGCTTCATCTACTTCCTCAACCGCCAGATCTTCATCCATGGTGGTTACAGTGTTGTCTTCGAAAATGACCTTAATCTCAAATTCAGCAGCCAACAGTTCGATGGTATCCTTGTCGATACGTTGATTGATGGTAACCATCATCCCCATATCCATACATTTACCAATGATATCAGCGACATCAATCTCAACCAGATCCGCGAAATCATGCACCGAGACAAATTCAGAGACGCGGTAGACATTGTCTTCCAGGACCTCTTCCTGTCTTCCATCACGACGACGTTTACGCTTTTTACCAGAATCCATTGAAGTCATTACCTTCTTGATAGAGGCATCAACTTCTTTCTGGTCAAACGTGCGACGTTTCTTTGCCGGTCTGCCTTTACCCTTAGGAGCAGTGGTGGCCTTAACAACATGTTTAATTTTACGCTCAATCTTCTTGGCGATAATTTTGTCTTTATTGGATTCTTCGGGCTTGGCAGTAGTATCTTCACCTGGCCTGAGAATGGTTGGCTTGGCGGCTTTTTTGGCAGCTTTTTGCTTTTCTAAAACTTCGCGTTCTTTTTCAGCCTGAGCCTCGGCTAGTTTGCGGTTTTCTTCCTCAATCTTCTCACGCTTGGCTCGCTCAATCGCTTCCCTGCGCTCTTCTTCAGCACGGCGTTTGGCTTCTTCAATCTCATGGCGGCGTTGCTCTTCAGCTTCTCGTCTGGATCGTTCTTCATTTTCGCGGGCTTCTTTTTCTTCTTCGGCCTTGCGAATTCGTTCTTCTTCTTCGACCCGACGTTGTTCCTCAAGCGCCTTGCGATCGATCTCTTTTTGATCAATCTCTATCTGATATAGATCTGACGCGAAATTCTTTAATATGAGCTGGTAAGTCTCCTCATCAACGGGACTCATATGATTGGTTACATCCAAACCCTGGGCTTTAAGGAAAGTCACAATCTCCTGGTGGGAGATGTTAATCTGCTTAGCAATTTGATATATTCGTTTCGGTTTACTCAATCTTTCCTCTTTCCTCTTCCCTTATTAGCAGAAACATCCAGCTCTGCTACAACTGACACTACCTGTGCTATAATCAGCGGAAAATCTTTTTAACTATCTTCCTCGGCACTGTCATCTACCTCAACAACCTCTTCAACGACTTCTACTTCTACTTCAACCTTTTCCATCAAGGCTTCCATAAAGTCATCCAGAGATTTCTCACCTAACCCCTTAATGGACAGGAGTGATTCTTTGCTGGCATTCACAATTTCATTCACTGTATCAATACCATTTTCCGCAAGAATGGAGACCACGCGCTTAGGCAGCCCCTCAACTTCTTCCAGAAAGACTTCAACGACCACTGGACCTTCAACCTCGCTCCGAGATTTGGCATCAATTTCAAAACCAGTAACTTTTGAAGCCAGGCGGACATTCTGACCATTTTTACCAATGGCTATGGAAATGTCCTCAGCTTCAAACAGAGCCAGGGCCCGTTGCTTTTCATAGTCAATGGTTACTCGGTAAGGTTTGGCTGGTGAAAGTGCACGTGTAACCAGCAGTTGTGGCTCTGAAGTGTAATTAATGATATCAATTTTCTCACCATTGAGCTCACGTACGATAACCTGAATCCTGCTACCCTTCATACCTACACAGGCACCCACTGCATCAATGCGCTTGTCGTGAGATTCTACGATAATCTTGGTACGGTCACCTGGTTCACGGTGCAGTGTCCTGATATCAATAATACCATCTTCGATTTCAGGTACTTCATTTTTAAACAGCTTGTGAAGAAAAGTTGGGTCTGCGCGAGAAATAATAATCTCAGGACCACGCTTGTCAGAACGAACCTCTTTAATGATAGCACGGATACTGTCACCACGACGATAACGCTCACTGTAGATTTGCTCTTCACGGGGCATCTTCAGTTCAGCTTTGTCAATATTCACAAAGAGTGCATCACGCCTGATCTGATGAATTTCACCAATAATAATTTCACCTACACGACTGGAATAATCTCTATAGATCTGATCCCGTTCGAATTCCTGAATTTTTTGAGCCATGACGTGGCGTGCAAAAGTAATCAGACGTCGACCAAAGGTAGCTGGATCCACAACATCAATAAAGGGATCGCCAATTTCCAGATCGGGAGCAATTTCCTGGGCCGTTTTGACATCCACTTCAAAATCCGGATCGTCCACGACTTCAACGACTTCCTTTTCCTGGTAGATTTCAATCTCACCCTTATCCATATTGACAATCACATCGAAGTTGTCAACATTTCCATATTTTTTCTGAATCAGAGCTTCAAAGATTTCTTTGATGATATCGGCCAATTCTTTGCGGTCGATGTCTTTATCTTTTGCAAGCTGGATAAACGATTCAATTATAATTTTACTGATCAAGGGGTCATCCCTCCTTCTACCAACGCATTTTAACTTTGCCCTGAACTACATCGGCCATTTCCAGTTCTACAACATCACCCTTGACCTTTACAGTCAGGAGTTCGGCGGTAGCTGAAACGATCTCACCTTCCAGGGGGGTTTGCACTGCTTCAGAGCGGTGCTCAATTTTCATGGGGTGCCCGGCCAGACGGTTAAAGTGACGAGGCAGTTTAACGGGGAAGCTTGCTCCTGGAGAGGTTACTTCTACTGAAACCTTTTCAATATCCAAACCAGGGAGCGATAGATTATTATGTATGGATCTATTGATGCGAGCCAATTGGTCGATAGTGATACCGGAATCACTGTCACACTTTGCAATGAGTTGGTATCCCCCTCGCGATGCATTCAAACTTACATCAACAAGAAAAATATCCTCAGCATCTTCAAAGCAATGCTCTATTCCGGCTCTTATTTCTTCATCGTTCCAATTCACTTCGTCTCTTCATACCCTTTACAAATAAAGAAAGTGGGTCATTCAACCCACTTTGCGGGCGAAATATATCCGAGGAGAGGTCTCTTTGCAAGTCCAATAATTGCAATTATTTCTCCAGTACTTTGCCTTCAAAATATTTAACCTGTTCAAGGAATTTTCCAGTGTGATCTTCAGCCATCAATTCACTTGAGATGTTTCCAGCCTGCGCCAGGTCTCCAGCGGCAAGATAGGCATAACCAGCCTGAAGCTTGGCATAGTCGGATATCATGCCTGCATCCAGCATGGCTACTGACTGGTACAGTACAGCGGCTTCAGCATGGTTCAATTCTTTTTCATTGATATAGGCCAGCTTCAACTTACCTGCAATTCGTAGCTGCTTATCTGAACTATTGGACAACTGATTAAATTGATCGCGGGCTCCGGCTGCATCGCCAGCTTCCAGTTTAGCAATACCTAGCTGATATGTGGATTGGGCAATGATTTCAGAATTTCCATATTCACTTATAACAGCTTCCAATTCGGACAAAACATTCTCATCAATGCCAGCAGCAGCAGCCAGGGTTGCCTTTGTACTGGCAAGCATAGCTTCATTTCTGGTGGTTTCTGCATTGTTCATCCAGCCCCATCCAAGAAGCAGAATAACTACCAGGGCAACTATTCCTGCGACGATCTGCTTACTATTCTCTTCATAAAACTCTTTGCCCTTTTCCAGGCTATCCAGCAATGGATCGTGCTTCAGTTCTTTTTTTGTCAGCTTCTTTTTTGGTGTCAACATCTGTTATCAGATCCCTTCAATATTTCTATTCTCAAAAGTTGCCCCGGCTATTCACATCGGGGATAAATCATGTACCCCTGAGGTGATTCGAACACCTGACCTACGCTTTAGGAAAGCGTTGCTCTATCCTGCTGAGCTACAGGGGCATCATTGTTAAAAAGCACGGCAATATAAACGAGCATACAAGGCCACCAAAGGGATTTACTGGCTTTAAAAATATAGACTAAAATAAAAAGACCGGTGGGAACACCGGTCTTAAAATTATGCTCATCTGTATATAGAGTTAGCGGGTTTTGATCTCCAGGCCACCAAAAGCCACGGTGCAATTCAGAGTAATATTGACTGAATCCTCACCCCCGCCCTTAGATTTATCCTCTACGCCACCAAATATTGGGGTACCTGACACAATAACATTCCAGTTCTCTGGAACGATAATTTCGGTACCTCCAAACAGGGCAGTTACGTTAACAACACAGCCTGTCTCAATGGCTTTGGCATCACGCAGGTCGAGCTCAACCCCACCAAACAGCGCCATAACACTGGCCCCTTTGAACTTCTCAGAATTAACAGATTTTTCCACACCGCCAAATATGGCGGATGCCTGTACAAAATCATCGTCAATCGTATCAACCGTTGAAAAGGAAAGCCCTGGTTTGCCTTTGGACTTAAGGAGCATGGAGACTCCCACATACAGAATGGCCAGTGGCCATAACTTGAATATGCTACCCCAATTGATAAAATCCAGGGTGGCGGACAGCATGATAAGCCCCACAACAAACATGATAGCGCCATTACGACGATCATCATTCTGTAGCTTGGAGAATCCGGCAATAATTATAATTAGTGGCCACCATTCACCAAGAAAATGGCCCAGATGCATGATATTCAAACTCTGTAAAAGAAACACAGCTCCAACTGCAATCACGACATAAGCGATCCAGGACTGCTGATTACTTTTTCCAGGTAATTTTTCGGTCATATTATTCAGCTCCTCTTTTTCATCCGATTTGGTGCTAATATTACTCTGAAAGCCTGCCTAGCCCAAAGGTATTCTGAGGCTGATACTGAAATTCATCCCATTACTGTACTTTTTCTCAAATCGGTTCAGCTCGTGTCTGGTTAATGTCCAGGCTATGAGGGACCCAACAGCAGCACCCACAATAATGTCAGAGAAATAGTGCATATCACTGGCTACTCTCAAATATGCAGTGGTTCCAGCCAGAGTCAAAAGCGAAGACCAGATCACGGCCTCCTGATCCGGGTAGTGTTCACTCAAGATCATGGCGTTACAAACCGCCTGTGAAAAGGCTACACTGCTATGACCACTAAAAAAGGATGTGTTGTCCCTGGCTTGCAATGATTCTCTGGTTCCGAAATGTTTATATGGGCGCTCCCGAGCTACCAGAATTTTTGTCAGGTTGGTAACCAGGCTATTTAAACTGAAGACTTCCATATTGATTAAAAAAGATTTGGCCCGGTCATCTGCAACCAGAGGTCCCCAGATTAAACTTGACAGGGATACACCGTAGATCAGGCGGTCTGACCAAATCTCTGCCTTGTCCAAGTCCCCTGCTCCCCGCCTGAACTTGTCGCGCATATAGGTATCTATGGCGAGTGGTGTGGAAAACCGTGGAATTTCCGGTGTGAGGTGCGATTTAGCCAACTCAAGTCCTATTGCCAGACCTAGCCCGGAACTAGCCAACAGGATATCTTGCTGCTTTACCTCATCCCCGGCAAACAATTCGGTCTGGGGCATCAATGACATCAAAATATACAGAAGAGAGCTAATTATTCTGCGCGCCCTAGGTCCCATGACTAAAAGGTCAAACGAGAATAAGTATCTGGATTGTTGAATCGGAACACGCACTATTTTAACAGAACTTTCATAATGGTACTGGGAATACCTGTCAACGTTTCGGGATCAAACATAAGTGCTTCGTTCAGACTGTTGTGACAGCTACAGGGCTGACTATGGTCATGATTATCGATGACATGTTTTAGCAGTGCAAGCGCATCA
>JAERTH010000092.1 GCA_016844955.1 Fidelibacterota bacterium
ACAAACTGCTCTCGCTGATCATAAGCTGACCAATGTACCCCTGGCATATCTGGCAGCAAAAGTACGTCAGCTTCCCGGTTTAACATGTCGCGGTAATGACAGGAACGGATATTTTCACTCTGGCTCATAATCGCCATGGCGTTGTCCATCTCTGTAATCGGGGAAATGTCCTGACCAACATCAACGGCCAACACAAAATCAGCACCCATCTCACGTGCCATGCGAATAGGCACTTGCTGGGATACTCCCCCATCAACCAATGTTCTTCCTTCGTGATACACAGGCGGCAAAAACCCTGGGATTGCAATTGAGGCCATGACTGCGGGGAGTAGCGGTCCTTCTGTAAAATAAACATCTTCACCACTGTACAGATCTGTGGCAACAATGCCCAGTTCAGTACCTGAATCGAACCAGGTATCCTCGGTTACAACAATACCTATAGCGTCTCGAATACGATCTTCCCGAACCAGTCCTGGTTTGGAATGGGCAATATTAATGACAATTCTGTCCTGGATCGCTGAAGAAACCTGGTGCCAGAAGGATTCGCCACCACGGGCATTCACATTAATCAGATGCATTCCCAATTTCCGAAAGGCATCACTAGAGGTCATAGCATCCAACTCTGCCCAGGCACCGGCTGCACTACCCGTTTTGATATAGCTGGCTGCTATGAGAGCACCCATGCTGGAACCGGTTATAAAATCAGGTCGGATACCCTGTTCTTCCAGACGCTGCAAAACGCCAATGTGGGCGAACCCTCGTGCGCCACCGCCCCCCAGCGCCAGACCAAAACGCGGTCGAGCCATGATCTACTTCTGGTAGTCTTCCGATGAAATCATACTGGTTTTGAGAATTGTCACTGATTCCAGGGGGTTATCTCTGGGATCGCGTTCCAGTGTGGCAATTTCGTCAACAATATCCATACCATCAATAACATTACCGAATACTGTATAAGCGCCATCCAATTGAGTTAAACGTGCGAGGCAAAAGTAGAATTGGCTACCACTTGATTTTTTTTCAGGGTTATTATCTCTTGCTGCTCCCAATGTTCCACGTAGGTGGGGCTGGCCGATTTCAGCAGGACTTCTTTCGCCAATACCACCAGTGCCGTCATCACTCCGATCAGTGTTTTCACGGGTTTTTGGATCACCACCCTGAACAACAAAACCAGGTATGACACGATGAAAATAGATGCCATCAAAAGCACCCTCAGAGGCTAGTTTTTTGTAGTTTGCCGCATGCAGGGGTGTTTCTGCTTCATACAAATCGATAATAATGGTTCCCATTGAGGTCTCCATTTTGATATACTCATCCGCAGGGGCTTTTGCTTCTTTACTACAACCCAGCATCACTGCCAGAACGAGCAGAACTAGCAAACTTCTGGTGATCATTGGTTTTTTCATTTTGTCTCCACTACTATTGGTTTTGAAGGTTGGTCCTGGCGAGCCAGGTATATGTTTAAATCTCGCTCCTGCCGATTGCGTACAATGGACAGTGCCAGATCGGGATCATTATTTTTTTCACTAAGATGGGCCAGCATAACGCCATTCAATTTACCGAGCTCTGCCAGCAAAGCTATGAATTCTGCGCTGTCAACATTGGAGAGGTGCCCCACCCGGCTGTCAACCCGGGCTTTGAGGTGTGGAGGATAGTGTCCATTCCAGAGCATATCCCGGTCATGATTGGCTTCCATAACCAAGAAATCAGCTTTACGCATTGCCAGAAAATTATCTTCTGTCACTGCACCCAGATCAGTCAAGTAACCCAGACACGCTCCGTCACTTTCTACCAGAAACCCAGTTGAGGAAGCTGAATCATGCAGGGTTGGTACACTGGTTACTGTGAGCGAACCAAGTTCCATGACTTCCTTCATTTCAAAATGTCGCATACGCTCATTGCCAGTGAATTTTCGATGCCCCGCACGTTTTGTGGCGGGATGCATGAGCAGGGGCACCTTGTGTCTTCGCGATAAAATGCTGGCGCCTTTGATATGGTCACCATGCTCATGGGTAATGACACAAGCCTCGAGATCATCGGGTTCCAGGCCCACCATCTGCATGCGCCTTCTGATTTCAGCCCCGCTAAAACCCGCATCAATCAGAATCATAGATTCCTGATTTTTAACAACACAGGCGTTACCACCACTGCCACTTCCCAACATTATCATTTCAAGCATTTATTCAATTCTACCTTAGAAATTTGAGATTGCTCACCCCATAATTTTTCAAATTAGGACGGCACCGTGCCAATTCAACTAAAAACTCAAAAAAGGGACCACTTGAATTGTATTTACCCACAAATAATTGGAGAATTTAAAGCAGTCCTATTTTTTTTACTGGCTGAAAAACAATTAGCGTAAGATGGACCGAATTTTTAAACTCTGACGATATGTCCCAGTTGGAATTTTTTAAACCTCCCACCAAGACACCCGCCCGGTCTGAAGTCAGATTGATTGCTGCTACTTTGAATTTCCAGGTAAAGCTCATAGAAGCACTATCCGCCACGGATGCTGATCAGATTATCAAAATTTCCCAGGGATTGATCAAACCCTTTGGCGTGGGAACGGCGTTTACCAAAAAGACGGTTTGGAAATATTTCAATCATCCCCATACCCTGCCCTTCGTAGGTGTACTGAGAGATGAGATCATCGGTTTTCTGGTTGGAGTACCCCTGGAACACTTTAGCGATGAGGGTTGGAGCAAAGTGGACCCCACGCTTGGTGAACATGAGACTATTTACACCTATGCTTTTATTTTTGACGAAAAGCATCAGGGCAGCGGTTATGCAAAAATGCTTAAACGCGTCTATATCAACTGGTTGAAGAAACGTGGCTACCTCTATGTCTCAGGACATGTCCGCGAAGGTATCTCTCAACGTTTTTCACTACACACCCGTGTGCTACAAAAATTCCCCAATTGGCACGATACTGGCAAAGTCTTCGAGTACTATCAGCGGCCGTTACGCTGAACTCTTTTCGAAATTGTTCTGCATAATAAGATGGAGGTTATGTGTTCAATAAACTGATTGTTTTTCTGATGCCCCTGGCTCCCAGATTTCTAGTGAAAATGTTTTCCAAACGCTACATATCGGGGGAGGATACAGCTGCCGCAATAAAGACCTGCAAGGATCTCCAGGCTAAGGGATTCGTAACCACAGTGGACATTCTGGGAGAGGCTGTTACTTCTGAAGCTCAGGCGAATGCCGCCGCAGATTCCTATATTGACCTCATTTCTGAAGTTGTTTCCAGTGGCGTTGAGAAAAATATTTCACTCAAACCTACGGCCCTGGGGCTTGGTCTTTCTGAAGCATTGGGTTTCTCAAATATCACCCGGATAGTTAAAAAGGCACATGAATCCGGTGTCTTTATCCGCATTGACATGGAAGATTCCCCCTATACCACCCAAACACTTGCTATTTACACGCAACTGAAGCAGGATTTTCCACACCTGGGCACGGTCATTCAGGCTTATATGCATCGCAGCCTTGATGATGTGAAAGCTGTTGCAGCTGTCCAGGGCAACCTGCGCATTTGCAAGGGCATTTATAAGGAATCACCGAGTATTGCTTTTCAGGGTTTTAAGGAAGTCCAGAATAATTACCTCAAGCTCATTCGCGAAATGCTAAGCAATGAAGCTTATGTGGGTATCGCAACCCATGACCCCTACCTGATTGACGAATCTCTGGCTATCATCGAGGAACTGAAGATTCCTAAAGATAAGTATGAGTTCCAGGCCCTGCTGGGTGTACCCATGGATGGTCGCCTGGAAAGCCT
>JAERTH010000093.1 GCA_016844955.1 Fidelibacterota bacterium
TGCCCAACAGGTTAACGACTTAAGAAAACGTACCGGAGCCGGTATGATGGACTGTAAAAAAGCCCTCGTGGAAAGCGAAGGTGATATGGAAAAAGCCATTGATATCTTAAGAAAAAAAGGACAAAAAGTAGCTGCCAAACGTGCTGACCGTGCTGCCACTGAAGGCGTTGTTTTAGCTAAAGTGAGTGAAGATGGAACCTATGCCGCATCGGTAATGGTAAACTGCGAAACCGACTTTGTAGCCAAAAACGCCGATTTTATTGCTTATACACAATCTGTATTGGATGCTGCCATTGCCAGTGGAGCCAAAAATATGGATGCATTGAAAGCTATTGAAATTGATGGTCGCACTGTGGAAGCTTCAATTACTGAGCAAACAGGTGTCATCGGGGAAAAAATTGAATTGGGAGCTTTTGAAGTAGTAGAAGCTGACAGTACATATGCTTATATCCACCCGGGTAACCGTATTGCTACCATTGCTGGATTTAACAAAGCAGGTGATGCTTTTGAAGCTGCCGGAAAAGACATAGTGATGCAAATCGCTGCTATGGATCCTGTAGCCATCGACAAAGATGATGTGAGTGAAGAAACCATCAAAAGAGAAATGGAAATTGGAATGGATCAGGCACGTCAGGAAGGCAAACCAGAAGCTATGCTTGAAAAAATAGCTACGGGTAAACTCAACAAATTCTTTAAAGAAAGTACTTTGTTGAACCAATCCTATATTAAAGATACCAAGAAGAGTGTTAGACAATACCTTCAGGAAATTGATAATGAACTTACAGTAACTGCTTTCAAACGCGTTGCTTTAGGATCCTAATCAATCCTTCACAAAATAAAAAAGGCCGGTTTTACCGGCCTTTTTTTTTGATCTTATACGAGTCTTATCCAAGCATTGACTTAACCAACTGAGAAATGGTTTTGTTGTCAGCTTTTCCTGCCAGTTTTTTTGAGGCCATTCCCATTACCCTGCCCATATCCTTCATGCTACTGGCTCCGGTTTCGGCAATGATTTCTTTTACAAGAGCCGTAATTTCTGCTTCTGAAAGCTGTTCAGGAAGGTATTTGCTGATGATGCCCGCCTGATATACCTCTTCTTCCTCCAGGTCAGCACGGTTTTGCTCCCTGTAAAGGGCGGCAGATTCTTTTCTTTGCTTCACCATTTTCTGGAGAAGTTTCATTTCTATGCTCTCAGGAATTTCACCACTGCTGGCATCTTTCCCTGTTTTCTCCAATAGTAAAGCAGCTTTTATGGCTCGCAAGGCATTTAATTTACGTTTGTCCTTGGCTAGCATAGCTGCCTTGATATCATTGTTTATGATAACTTCAAGTCCCATAATTTTGATGTTGATGCTTTGCTTTTGAATTAGTCCACATTATCGTGCAGGAAGGAATTGTCAGATTTAATCACCGACTGTCCTTTGCTGTCTTCACCTAAGGTATACCTTGAAACTGCTGATTCAGAAGAATGCTTGGGTTCCTCAAGAGTTACCTTTTTCCGAACATAGGCCGGCTGGCTCTCCAGTTCGTTCACCATTCCCGGTGTACGAAGGTTCATGCTGAGGTTTTTTAATTTGTTAACCCTGTCAGCAGCGTTTTTCTCAATTTCCTTATCCTCAGTATGCTCAGCTTCCTTTAGTTGCTCCTCAGAAGTGTTGGATGAAATGGTATGTTGTATGCTCAGATGTGAGTCTGTTGTGCGCTTGATGAGAGAAATAGGCTCGCTGGGTTCTTCTTCAGCAGTTTCCTTGGTTTCTGTTTCTTCAAGTTTAAATACTTTTCGTTCTTCAGTCGGGCTAGCTGATGCGGTTGGGCTGAAATCAGCCACTGGTTTTTCAAGCCTTTTTATCTCAGAAATACTATCCTCTTTCTCTTCAGTCTTCTCAGGTGCTTTTGGAGGAGCAACAGTGTTTTCTGATGTATTAGCCTCGCCTATGGTGCCAATGACCGTTTGCTTTGGTTTCTCTTCAACCCTTTTCTTCGACTCAAAACCGGTAGCAATAATGGTGATTCCTATCTGAATGCCCAGGGTTTCATCTTTTCCGTTACCCCAGATAATATCCGCTTCATTTCCACTTTCCTGTTGTACATATTCTGTGATCTCGGTGATCTCATCCATGGTGATGTCATCGGTACCAGTCATGATGTAGAGCAAGATATCCTTGGCTCCCTTAATGTCATTATCATTGAGCAGTGGTGAACTCATGGCGTCTTCAATGGCTGTCAGGGCACGATTTTCACCTTCAGCAGTTGCTGATCCCATAATGGCTTTGCCGCTATCCTCAATAACGGTTTTCACATCTTCAAAATCAATGTTCACATAACCGGTTACCGTAATGAGTTCAGCTATACCTTTTGCCGCCGAAGTCAATACATTATCCGCCTTGGCAAAAGCTTCGCTCACGGTCAGATTGCCATACTGCTCTCTGAGTTTATCGTTACTGATGATCAGAAGGGTGTCCACTTGCTTTTTAATCTCTTCTATACCAGCCATGGCTTGCAGGGTTCTTTTTCTGCCTTCCCATGAAAAGGGCAGGGTAACAATACCCACAGTTAAAATGCCCATTTCTCTGGCCAGTTCAGCAATGATAGGAGCAGCACCTGTACCGGTACCACCACCCATACCAGCCGTTATAAACAGCATTTGTGTGTCGCCCATCAATGCATCGCGCATTTTGTCTAAAGATTCCGAGGCAGCTCCTTTACCCACATTGGGTTTGGATCCTGCACCCAAACCTCCGTTGTCGCCTAAAACGACTTTTATCGGAACCGGACTGGCGTCTAAGGCCTGGACATCGGTATTACAGACGATAAAATCAACGCCCTTGATGCCTTGTTTAAACATATGATTTACGGCATTGCTGCCACCACCGCCCACACCAAGTACTTTGATGATTGAGGGCTGTTGTTTTGGTTCAAATGATATCATATCTGGATTGCTGGATTTTCCTTAAAAATACCTTATAAATGTTGGTGTATTTTTTGGCTGATTAATATTTTTTAACAAATAAAAGTTAATTGATGAGACTTAGATTATTCAGTGGCATCACTTTCAAACCAGTTCTCAATCAACTTCAAAAAACGACGTGAACCGGCTTCATCACCCTTATCTTTTTTCGCGCGTTTCTTTCCTGACTTTTTGCCGCCTTCACCACTGCTTTCATCGAATTCTTCCTTCTGCTTCTCATAATCAAAGCGTTTGATACCCTCGATTACCAGTCCAATACCTGTTGAGTACATGGGGCTGGCCATATCATCAGGCACATCGTTAGCCAGATGCTCGTTGGGATAGCCTATTCTGGTATCCATTCCTGTGGTGAATTCTGTTAACTGGTCGATGTGTTTCAATTGTGATCCACCACCAGTGAGAACAATCCCGGCAATTAGTTTCTTCTCAAAACCTGAATTTTTAATTTCAAAATAGATTTGCTCTACGATTTCTTCCATACGGGCTTGAATGATGGAAGCCAGATTTTTTAGAGTGATCTCTTTGGGTGGTCTGCCCCGTAGTCCGGGTATGGCTACCACCTCATCTTCACGATTTTCACTGGCCAATGCTGAGCCAAATTTAACTTTGAGTTCTTCAGCATGCTTTTTGATAATGGTACAACCCTCCTTCACATCTTCGGTTACCACATCACCACCAAAGGGGATTACCGCTGTATGTCGGATGATGTCTTCCTGGAAGATAGCAATGTCTGTGGTGCCACCTCCAATATCGACCAGTACCACACCGGCCTCCTTTTCCTCATCACTGAGTACCGCTTCGGCAGAGGCAATGGGTTCCAGAATCAGATCAACCATTTCCAGTCCTGCCTTTTTAATACACTTTAAGATGTTCTTGGCAGCAGCAGTCTGACCAATAATGATATGGAAGTTGGCTTCTAAAGTATTCCCTAGCATGCCTGCAGGTTGTCGGATACCCCCTTCGTTATCAATGATATAGTCCTGAGCAATCACATCAATGATTTCCTCTCCTGGTGACATGCTGAGTTTATACATATTTTGTGTCAACAGATCAATTTCAGCTGCACTAATCTCTTTTTCAGGATCCTCACGAATGATATTTCCCCGGTGTTGGTGGCTTTTGATATGTTGTCCGGCAATACCTACATTTACATATTTAATTTCCACACCCGACTTTTGTTCAGCCTGATCCACTGCTTTCCGAATGGATTGTACAGTGTTTTCAATATTGGCAACCACGCCACGTTTTACACCAATGGATTCGGTTTTACCATAACCCAGGATCTCAATTTTACCATATTCATTCCTGCGTCCTACAATACAGGCAATTTTGGTAGTTCCTATGTCAAGTCCGACAATAATTTCAGATTCCATGTCTTTATTTTTTTGTACAAACTACTTGATTTAAATATTTTAGATTGATCGATTTATAGGTTCCCCAGTCTTGTTTTATAAGCGTTTCCTTGTAGAAGGCTTCAAGCTTATCCAGTTTCTCATCCATATGTTCCAGTTTCCCGAACTGAATGATATGCTTGCCCAGTAAAGGAACCAAATCGAACTCTTTTTTACTGTTGAGATATATCTGACTTATTTGTGCCCTCAGGAAAGGTCGTGATTGAATCTCTTTGGAAAGCTCCCAGGCTTTTGCCAGATCAGTTGATGCATAGCTGCTGTCAGCAATATGATGTTTGCGATCGCCAGTATAATTGCTGTTGAAATAACCACTGCAAACCAATAAGCGGGGCGTATAATCCTGACTCAAGGGAGCAAAATACCCTCGGTCATCTATATAAAAACTTTTACCGGAACGGTTAAATACTCTGACGACAGCCTGTATTTCTTTTACATTAACCACCAGTGTTCCTCTGATATTCACAAACACATCAGCATGTTCACAAAAGGGGTTTTCTTCAATGGCCAGTTCCAATTGTTTTAGTTCAAGATTCTTGATCAACTGGTATTGCAAGGTGTCCGCAGGATCAATGATGGATCTTACTTCATCTTTTTCAATAAAACCCTTTTCTCCTGATCTGACCACCGATATTTCTATACCCACCAGGCTCTGCGTCCGGTATTCCAGATACACATAAACAAATACGGCTATTACTGCCAGAATGAATACTGTGAAAAGACTGATATGTAAGGTTTTCTTCATCGGCTCTTCATTTGTTTTAATACTTGTTTACTTAGCAAACCTATATCCCCGGCACCCATAAACAACAAAACTTCAGGTTTAGTCTCCATTAGTTCGGCAATTAATTGCTTAGATGAAAGAAGTTTTTTATTGGGATTGACAATGAGGCTTAAAATACTGTGTGACGAGACCCCGGGTATGGGTTCTTCTCTTGCAGGATAGATGTCAAGTAAAATAATCTGGTCCAGTGGTTCAACTGATGCCGCAAATTCCCCGAAAAAATCACGGGTTCTGCTGTACAAATGAGGTTGGAATACTGCGGTGATCCTACGATCTGGATACAGCATTTTTATAGCCGTGACCGTTGCTTTAATTTCTTCAGGGTGGTGTGCGTAATCATCCACAAATACAAAATCGTCAGTTTTGATGAGAAATTCAAAACGCCTTTCAATACCCATAAAACTGTTAATCCCTGCGCGAATTTGTTCCTCGCTTAAACCATAGTGCAATGCAATTCCAATGGATGCCAAGGTGTTGTCGATATAATGGTAGCCGGGTACTGAGAGCTTTAAATTAGTAATGGATGTTTGTTCAGTGACACAGTCAAAAATAAAATGCCCTTTGCTTACTCTGATGTTTTCAGCCCGGATCCCACTTGTGGAGTGAATACCGTAAGTTTCTTTGTTGAGGGGAAGCCTTTTTAAAGCATCTAAGCTGTTGTGATGCAAAAGCAAACCGTCATTCTCCAGGTTTTTTGCAAATGCAAGAAAGCCATCTTCCAAATCCTGATGGTCGTCATAGATATCGAGATGGTCTGCATCCATGGATGAGATAACAGCCGTGTTGGCTTTGATCTGAAGAAAAGACCGATCGAACTCATCTGCTTCTACCACCAATAATTTGGGATCGTTAGATAGGATGAGGTTGGAATTGTAATTGTTGCAGATGCCACCTATAAATGCGGTTATGGGTATGCCTGCCTGATGCAAAAGGTGAGCTGTCAGTGCTGTAATGCTGGTTTTGCCATGGGTCCCTGCAATGGCGATGGTTTCATATTCCTGTGAAAGTTTACCGATTACTTCAGCCCGTTTGAGCAGTGGAATACCTTTAGCCTGAATATATTGCAGTTCCTTGTTTGTGTCTGGTATGGCAGGAGTGTAAATAACCAATTCGGTTTCAGGAGGTATCATTTCAATGGCCTCCTGGAAGTGTATATGCATCCCTTCGTCCTGCAAAACCTTGGTTAACGGACTAGGGGTGAGGTCGTATCCATGAATAACGCAATCCTGCCCATTGAAAAAACGCGCCAACGCACTCATGCCAATGCCACCAATGCCGAGGAAGTATATATATTTTAGCGCGCTGATATTCATTTAGTTTTCTGTGATAATTGAATTAGTTTATTGACTTCTTCTACAATTTGATTGGTGGCCTCGGGATGTGCAAAGCGTTTCAGGTTCTGCACCATAATGTTCCGGTCGGAGGCATTGTTTAATAGATCACTGATATACTGAGCCAGCTTATCTTCCGCTTCACTCTCCTTAATCATTACAGCAGCTTTTCCGTCAACCAGTGTTTGAGCGTTTTTCGTTTGATGGTCTTCTGCAGCACTTGGTAATGGAATAAAAATAGCCGGACGTTCCACTGCAATGATTTCTGCGATGGCAATGGCTCCTGCCCGTGAAACGATAAGATCTGAAGCTGCATAGGCCAAATCCATCCTGCTGATAAAGGGAAGTACTTTTATCATATCCTTTTGCTCACGAGCATCAGCAATGGATTGACATTGTTCATGGGAATGGGGGCCGGTTTGCCAAATCACCTGAATATTGTTATTAAGGATGGCTTCCAGTTTGTTTCCAATGGCCTCATTCACTTTTCTGGCACCCTGACTTCCTCCGATGATGAGCAGTGTAGGTTTGTTTTCTTTAAGCCCAAAAAACGATAAACCTTCTTGCTTTGTGACCTTAAGGTGAAGGATCTCATTTCTGATGGGGCTACCGGTAACCACAAGCTTTTGCTTTGGAAAGTACTTGTCCATGCCTTCAAAGGCCACGCAAATGGTATGGACAACTTTTCCCAGCAATTTATTGGTGATGCCAGGAAATGAGTTTTGTTCCTGAATTAAAGTAGGGATATTCTTCTTTGCTGCAGCATAGAGTAAGGGCCCGCTGGCATAACCACCAGTACCTATGGCCACATGAGGCTTGAATTTTTTAAGTATGCGACGGGCTTTTAATACTGAATTCAAAACCTTAAAGGGAAAACTCAGGTTTTTCAAGTCAAGTTTCCTTTGCAATCCGCTGATCCACAAGCCCTCTATTGGGTAGCCTGCCTTTGGAACCTTTTCCATCTCCATGCGGCCTTTTGCTCCAACGAAAAGGATTTCAGCATCCTGATGTTGTTTTTTAAGGGCATTGGCAATGGCCACAGCGGGAAAGATATGGCCACCTGTGCCACCGCCACTTACAATTATTTTGATGGGATCAGGCATGGCTTGCTAGGGTGTTTGTGCTGGTGATTTCTTTTTCACTTTCGGACTCTTGTTCCTTGCTAACGCTGAGAATAATACCAATGGCAAGGCTGGTAAACCATAAGGAGGTGCCTCCCATACTGACTAAGGGTAAAGGTTGGCCAGTGACAGGTAATAAGTCAACAGCTACTCCCATATTAATCATGGCCTGGAACACCAGACTGAAACTTACCCCGATGGTAAGAAAGGCCCCGAAGGTTCCAGAAGCCTTGGTTACGATTTTTACTGCCCTGAAAAACAAGATGAGGTAGAGCAGGACCAGAAAAATGCCACCAATTAATCCATATTCTTCGATGATAATGGCAAAGATGAAATCAGAATAGGGGTGTGGCAGGAAGTTTCTTTGTGTGCTATTCCCGGGCATTTTACCAATAACACCACCGGTGGCAATGGCAATTTTAGCCTGTTCGGTTTGATAGCTGTCGGTCCCGCTCTTAAATTCAGTGATTCTATTCTTCCACGTGCCCAAGCGACCTTGTTGCTCCGTGGGAAGCATATACAGAATAAAGATAAAAGCAGCTAAGACTACCAATCCTATGCCCACCATGCCCAGAATGTACTTCATATTGACTCTTCCAATGAATATCAATACCAGACTTGTTGCAAACAGCAATGCGGCAGTGGATAAATTGGCCGGGAATATCAAGCCGGTAACAATCAATACAGGAACCATCAAAGGGATAAAAGCCGATTTGAAATTTTTGATTTCGTCCTGTTTTTTTGAAAGCATACGGGCGAGATACACAATAAGAGTAATCTTGGCCAGGTCAGAGGTTTGGAAAGTGAGGTTAAAGGGTAATTGAAGGACACGCTTGGCCTCGTTAAGATTGAGGCCGAAGATTAAGGTGATAATCAATAAGGGAACCGCTATATATAAAGCTACCTGGAATATCCTGGAAAAATAAGTGTATTTCACAAGGTGGGCCAGATACATCAGCACCAGACCAAGAAATAAAATGATGGCATGCTTCAGCATATAATATTCAGTATTGCCACCTTGATATTTATAAGCCAAGGTTCCGGTAGAACTGTATACCGCCAGAAACGACATCAGCGACAGCAGAAAAACCACCGCCCAAATG
>JAERTH010000094.1 GCA_016844955.1 Fidelibacterota bacterium
TCGCATCTCAGAAGATCATCCATTTAAGCATGGGAAATATGTTCGGAATTGGTGGTATCGGCGCTTTTACCGATGAAGATGATGAATCTTCAATCGATGAGGAGGGTGATGCGTTTTTCATCATAGAACCATCACTCAGTGCAAACTTGAACATTAGCACACATTTCCGGATGAGCGCAGGTATCTCGTATCGATTCACCAATGGGTTGAGCTACAACAACTTGACTGATGATGATCTACGTGGTTACTCAGCACACATCACTGCAAAATTTGGATTATTCTAACTCCATAAGGGATTGAAAAATGACGTTAAGGACGCTTGGAATCTCAACAACCCTAGTGGGTTTGGTCATGTGGATTGTTTCGGGATTGTGGCACAATCTGATCCTCGCCAATTTTTATGCGCAGAGGGGGGCCAGCCATGAGGGCATAGGTATATTGTTAATCTCCTACCTGATCCTGGCGTTGATTATGAGCTACCTGTATCCATTTGGATACAGGGGGAAGGCAGCCTGGCTGGAAGGATTGAGGTTTGGGGTTATCGTCGGCATTCTCTGGGTGTTTCCCCATGAATTAGCCATGGCGGGTGCCCATGAGGCATCATTGTCCTATGTCTTTAGGAATGGCATCTGGCATGTCATCGAGCAGGGAATCGGTGGTATTGTTCTCGGTATTCTTTATGGAAAAATTGAAATGTCCACAGAAGAATACAACTGGAACTCGCCCCATCACGCAGGGTCTAAATGAAAACATTACTAACCATGTTTAGTAAGACAATCCGCTCACTTCTCCTGCTTATGGTCATACTCCTGGGCCCTCAGGACCTTGCTGCTGAGGAACTCACAAGGCGAGAAGTCTTGAAATACCCCTTATATTCAATCGGTGCCAGTGTGGCCATGGTCTCATCTGCAGGTTTTATTGATAGTGTCGATGTGGCTGATCTCAACATTCCGTTCTGGTTCTCCTCTCTCATCACTATAGAGCACCTACCACTCTATGCTCAGGACAGGACACTGGCTACCAAATACAGTCTGGGACATGCGGCCCTTACAGGCGCCCATTATGCGACCAACCATAATCCAACACTGTCCCTGGTACCTTTTAATGCACATATCAAAGTGGCCATGTTCTCAAGCTATGAAAGTTACAAAATTGGCAGGTCTCAGGCGAAACCAGGAATTTATGACGAGCAATTTGAGCCTTACGGGATGTCTGACCTTGCCTGCGCTCCATTTGATATGACCAACCTGAAGCAGCCCGTCTTCTATATCCCTTTTGCCGTCAGTTCCGTTTTTCAGGTCTCAAGCATGCTGGCATCAGAGGATGCGATCTGGAAAACCGATGAGGTATACGTTGACAAGAAAAAGGTAAAGCCTGGTGTTGCAATCCCTCTGGTCACAACTGCAAACCTGGTGAACAATGTTCTTACAGCAGTTGGTGAGGAAGCTCTGTATAGGGGCGTGATCTATGAGGAGTTGAAGGTCAGCTATGGCCCTAAACGGGCGAAGCTTTATGATTTCTTCATCTTTCCGGCAATTCATGTACCACAAGATGTTGCCCGGGGATCCGAACTGGGAGAGATCACAGGCCTTTTTATCATGCGTGGACTCTCAACACTCTTGTTGGACTACGCCTATGACAAGGGCGGGCTTCCGCTTTCGGTCACACTGCACAGCTGGCTGAACATGCTGGGTTATACGACCCGATTTCTAGGCTCCGCCGGTGTTCCCAATCAGAGTGAATCAAACAATTCCAATTCCGTGGGCCCAAGTATGTCGTTCGGATTCACATTAAGATTTTGATTCAACATTTATTGGAGGAAAGAACTATGATGAAAAAAATAGCTACAACACTCATGGCGTTCCTGTTGTTAGGAGGTTTTAGTTTTGCTGAGATCGTCTACCAGCCCAACGAGAATCAGAGCTTCACCCTGGAAAGCGGTCGAATACTTGGGTTTGCCGAATACGGCGACCCTAATGGGTCTCCTGTTGTCTATCACTACGGAGGGGGTGGTTCCAGTCTGCTTGGAAGGCGTGTTGATTCGCTGGCCATAGTATCTGGTGTTCGTCTCATTGTCCCAGATCGTCCAGGTATGGGAAACTCTGAATACGTTGATGATCGAAAACTCACGGATTGGCCAGCAGATGTGGCAGAACTCATGGATCATCTGGGAATTGACACATTCGCAGTAATGAGCGAATCTGCAGGAACACCCTATGCGCTTGTCCTTGCACATGCAATGCCTGATAGGGTCTCTCAAGCAGCTGTAGTTGCCGGAGTATGTCCTACAGATGGCGACTTTGATAAAAAGACACTTCCAGGGACCCTCCGGATGAATTTGAGTCTATCGAAGAAAGCTCCGCTATGGTTCTTAAGATGGAATGTTAAGACCACGACAAAAATGGTCAAAAATAATCCAGACAAATTCATGAAGATAGTGAGCAAAAACCTTTCAGAACCTGACCAAAAGCTTATGATGGATCTTTCCGAACAGGAAATCCTCTTGGCCGGATTTGTCGAAGGGAACAGACAGGGGCCTGCAGGTCCAGCTCTTGAGGCACGGCTTTATTCTCGTCCCTGGGGTTTTGATCTCAGCGAGATAATAGTACCTGTAACCATTCACCATGGTCTGCTGGACAAGAGTACACCTGTGATAATGGCAGAGCATCTGAATGACCTGATCCCAACGGCAACACTTAAGCTTTACGCAGGCGAAGGACATGCCACGGTCATGAGCTATCACGGTTCAAAGATCCTCAAGGATCTTGTATCAGAACAAAGACCAGCACATCACTCGGCGCTCACTTTCTTTGTCAACGACAGTCCATCTTTTGAATGTCACGGAAGCAGATAAGACATGATAATGAATACTCTAAAATATCGTTCGTGGTTGCAGTCAATCCTGACTGGGTTGATTCTCATGTTTGGCCTGCAATCAATATCTGCACAATCAGTAACGATGACGGAGTCATCTATGGAAAATATAAATCCCCGGAAAGTCCTGGTCGTTGTCTATTCTTTTTCGGGGACTACTCGGGCAGCAGCTGAGACCTTGATACAACATTTTGATGCGGATAGTCTGGTGATTCAGGCAAGTCAATATGAGGGCAAGCCTGGTGTCTGGATCGCTGGAATGCAAGCCATGCGGAAGATCAGAACGACTTCTATAACTCCAGAAACCATGGATATGAGTCAATACGAGCTCATCTTTTTGGGGTCGCCGATCTGGTGGTTCAGTCCTGCCGTACCATTGTGGGCCTTTGCAGGAATAAATGACTTCACAAACAAGTCTGTGGTCCTGTTTAACACATACAATAGCAGATACAGGGAAAAGTATATCAGTGAGTTTCAGGATCTGATCGAGGCTAGAGGCGGCTCATTCAAAGATCATATAGCTATCGCGCGCGGCTCCGTATCAAAACATGGCAGTCCTGAGGTACGGCAAGAGCTGGATAGCTTGTTAAGCCAAAAAGAGAATATTTACGAACATATCATCGGTGAGGTTTTTTGCTCTGATGAATAGAACCTTAACCTGCAATGCAAGGTTACAATGAAACTGATCCTTCATATAGTATTTTTAATCACAGGACTCGTCATGGGGAATGCCGCTTTGCACGCCAATGAACAAAACACACTTGCCACTGACGCCCTACAGGCTCTGCTTGATAAAACAGTCGATGGGAAGAAGGTTTATGGCGTTGCTCTCAGCGTAACTTCTGCTAGTGGTGAAAGCTGGTCTGGTTCTTCTGGAAATATGGCTGTGGACGATCAGTACTTCATCGCCAGTGTAACCAAGTTATACACAACAGCTCTCATATTTATACTGCTTGAAAACCAGCAGCTAGCCCTCGATGATCCCATCTCAAAATTCATTTCAGCTGATATTATGGATGGTTTACATGTTTATAGATCTAAAAATTACTCCAGCAGGCTCACGATCAGACACCTCCTGTCGCATACTTCTGGACTTCCAGACTATTTCGAGCAGAAACCAGAGGGTGGGAAAAACCTTAAGGAGAAGTTGGTATCTAACAACGACCGTGGATGGTCATTTGGTGAACTGATCAAGTTTTCGAAACAGATTGAGCCTGTTTTTCCTCCAGGAAAAGAAGGAAAAGCTCACTACTCTGACACCAACTTTCAATTGCTCGGCAAAGTAATCCAATCTATCACTGGGCTGGAATATGCAGAAGCGCTTCAGAAGTTCATTTTTGAACCGCTTGAATTGAGCAAAACATATTTATATGCCGACGCTGCAACTGGAACTCCTGTTCTGTTCTACAATAAAAGCGACCAGCTGAATATCCCAATGGCAATGGCGTCATTTGGACCTGATGGGGGTATCGTTTCTACAACAGGGGAGTCCATGATCTTCCTGAAGGCCTTCTTCTCTGGTGAACTATTCTCAACTGAGTATCTGGATGAGATGCAAGACTGGAATAAGATATTTTACCCTCTCGAGTACGGCCTGGGGATCATGAGATTCAAACTGCCCAGATTGTTCTCCCCATTTAAACCCACACCTGAGCTTGTTGGACACTCCGGATCAACTGGATAATTTGCTTTTTACTGTCCTGAAATGGATGCCTATTTCACAGGCACGGTAAATCAGATGAGTAAACCGGGTACCCCCTATCAGCTCCTGATGAAAGCAATAAAGATCCTGGAACTCTGAAAGGTCTTGCCCAGGCGAAGTGCCAAAGGTGATAGGGATAACGATATGAGTAATTATCATGCACAAACAAAAAGGGCAAGATTATGATTACAGATAGAAGCGCCTCAATCATTGTTGGTGTGTTATTTATAATTGGAACAGTAGCTGGTAGTTTAAGCATCGTCTTCACGGGACCAATTCTAGATGCTCCAGATTATCTTGCGAAAGTTGCCACAAGTGAAAACCAAATCGTAATCGGAGCGCTGCTTGTGCTGATCATGGGTCTGGCTCTCGCCCTTGTCCCTATAGTTATGTTACCTATCGCCAGAAAACACAATGAGGTTTTAGCGGCTGGCTATCTTGTTTTTAGAGGGGCATTAGAGACTGCACTTTATATCATTTTTGTCATTGGCCTGCTGTTGTTGATACCGTTAAGCAAAGAATATCTGGCAGCTGGAGCACCTGATGATTCATTCTACCACACAGTGGGTACAATATTACGCTCTGGAGATTTTCAATTTGCTCCGATGCTGAAAATCGTATTCAGCATCGGGGCCCTCATGTTCTATTGCCTGTTGTATCAATCCATGCTTATTCCACGATGGCTTTCAGGCTGGGGTTTTATTGGGGCTGCCCTGCATTTAATCTCCGGGCTTCTCTTTCTGTTCGGCTCACTCACTGAATTCCCCTGGCTGGGAATCTTTTGGGATCTTCCAATCGCTGTCCAAGAAATGACCATGGCAGTTTGGCTGATCGTAAAGGGATTCAATCCTGCGAGCCTGGATTCCCCCAAAGTAATACAGCAGTAGCGAATTACGATACATCACAATTTTGCGAATGCCTGAACACACGTAACATGTAAATAAAATAAGTATTAAGGCGATGGAGTGCTTCCTGCACAGAGGTCATTCACTTCGAGAACACGGTAATTGCTCATTATATAAAACTGGCCTTTAAACACGACCTTACTGGGTACAGCAAGATCAAATGGGGAATAAATGGAATACATCATACTTGAAATTCGAAACTTTTTTCTCATCTCAACGGTGATATACTTTTGTATTGCTGGATCATTTATTGTGCTTGGTAGTCCTCAAGAATCAAATCCTGATGCAGAAACTCTGGCTTTTGATGAGCTCTATATTGACTACACCGATGCGCCAGAACTCACAACATATATCACCAGAGATGGCAAACCACTGGCCTATCGTCATTACCCTTCGCAATCAGATCTAGTGATCATTTTACTCC
Organism: Fidelibacterota bacterium; assembly: GCA_016844955.1. Taxonomy (GTDB): domain Bacteria; phylum Fidelibacterota; class UBA8477; order UBA8477; family JABMPR01; genus JABMPR01. Next base: position 5,906 of record JAERTH010000094.1, read on the forward strand.
ATGGTACAGGCTGGCATAGCCAATACTTATTCCCCCTGGCAAAGTTTATAAGCACTGAGGGGCTGGCACAGGTTTTTACACCCGATCTGCGAGGGCATGGGCTCCAGCCAGAAAAACGAGGTGACCTGGATTATATCGACCAAATGGAAGATGATGTGGCAGATCTGATAGCTCTGATTCGAAAAGATGATCCAGACCAAAAAATCTTTGTTGGTGGCCATTCTTCTGGAGGGGGACTTGCGGTTCGCTTAGCGGGAAGCAGATATGCCCAACAGGTTGATGGATACATCTTGATTTCTCCTTACCTGCAATATAACGCCCCGACCACTCGCCCAAACTCCGGAGTCTGGGCGATTCCCAACACTGGGCGCTTTGCCGGGTTGACAATGCTCAATAATGTTGGACTACATTGGTTTGACCATTTGAATGTGCTTGAGTTTAACATGCCAGAAGAGGCTCGCAGCGGTACGGAAACACTCCATTACTCCTACCGACTAAACACGGCCTATCACCCTCGCAACTATAAGAAAGATCTAGCAGCAATTACACAACCCCTGCTGGTGATCTCCGGTAGCGCTGACGAAATCAATTTCCCCGAGCAATACGAGCCAGTCATATCACAATACACTAGAGCTGATGTTGAAATTATACCTGATTTAACCCATATGGGTGTGGTTGTCCGGCCTGAAATACAGCCCATAATCAAGGAATGGCTGCAAGATCTCAATACACCATAAGGGAAGGATATTAATTTGTCTACAAGCACACTAGAGATTCCACCCATTCAATTCCCGGAAGCATTTGATGAATCCTCGGCAGCCAATCAATCAAATCGAGATGAAATCCTCTTTATTGACCCTGCAACAGTCCTGTTCGAAATTATTCTCGGATACAGCCCCGAACTACTTAAAGAGTCGACCCCTCACGTAACAAACCCATCAATGGGCATAAACCTGATATTACCCATATGGAGGTAAACATGAGTTGTCTTTACTGAGATTGATTGTGGCATATCGTTTACTTGCTATTGATAACGATATACAACAACCACTATCACGATATATCACAATTATGATCACCAGTAAACATGTATAACATACTAATATATAAGGATATATGGGTTTGGCATACTTATGGCAATTGTAGAAGAAAAATGAACGAGGGAAACAATGAAAATCAAACATTATCTATATAACACCTTCATCATCGAAAGCGGTGATTACAAGTTGGCAATTGATCCAGGACGTGATCTGTGGTGGGCAAAACTGAATAGCCTTATCCCCAATGAGGAGTGGAATGATGTAACTCACATTTTCACAACCCACGGTGACCCTGACCACTTTGATTATGCTGTAAAAATGGCCGAACAGAGTGATGCAGTTGTTGTTTGCCATGACGAGCTGGTGGATCGATTCACATCAGACAAGATTAGCGCTGTCCATTCGTTGGGGGTAGGTGAGCACCTTGAACTTGATTCGATTCGGGTAAAAGGGTTGAAAACAAAACATGGACCCTTGCCCGTTAAACTGGGTGGAGGCTTGCTGTCCATGCGAATGGAGGTTCTGGAAAACAACCGGGGTGGTCAGGAAGTCTATCTCATGGGGAAATGCCTGCAGAGTACTCATGAACCCATGGAGGTGTTCAACCATGGAACCATTAAGCTCCTCTGGGGCTTACTTCGATTGGAGAAGGATAATATTGAAGACTTCGCCAGAGGTGTGATCGGATTTCAGATCAATATCGGTGATAAATCTATCGTCAATTTGGGAGATTCGCTTCTACAGGATGGATGGAAGGACCTGAGACCAGATGTCCTCATGCTCCCCATAGGTGGGTCAATTGGAAACACGATGGATATGGAGCAAGCCCTTGAAGCTGTCCAGATGATTAGACCCAAGCATGTGATCCCCTGTCATTACAAAGGAAGTTTTCTATGGAAAAGGAACATCAACCCTGCAGATGATAAGTGGTTTAAGGCCGGTGTCGAAAACATGGATATTCCCTGTCACATCATGAATTACGGTGATGAGATCACCTTATAGCAAACTCATTTGGAGAAATTTTATGAGATTACAAGAGATGGAATTTGAAACTGCAGTAGTCAAACTCTCAGAGGAGTTAGATGAACATTCTACCCCTAAACAGTGGTGTAGAGAGGATATCACATTTATCGATCCCGCTATACTCCTATTTGAGATCACTTTCGGCTGTAGGCTTGGGATGGTGAAGGATACAGTCAATAAACCTTCTGTCTCTTCAAAAGGTATCAACCCAACCTTACATATCTGGATGTAAGATTGAGGAAAGAAAAGGAGCATTCAAAATGAATTGTAATAAGAAGACCGCTCGGATGGCTGGCGTTCTATACCTGGCGCACTTCCTTACTTTTTTTCTGGCTGACAATGGCGTTCACTACACCGGGGTTGAGCCTTTAGACCCTCAGGCACTCCTTCAGAGCATGATGTCATCTGCAGTGCTGTTCGACATTGGATTTGTCAGCTTCCTGTTCACAGGAATCACCTTTTTCCTAGCAGCCTGGGCTTTATACGTCTTGCTAAAACCAGTCAATAAGGAGCTGGCATTACTCTTCATGCTGCTCAATCTGGGTGGAATCTCTGTATGGCTGGCAAGCATGAATGCTGAGCTTGCTATCCCATTCTTATTGAGTGGCAGTGACGCCATGAATGTCTTTCAAGCGGATCAACTAGAAGCCATGGCTGTGTTCTTTCTTTCAATATTTAAAAACAGCTATATGATCTCTCAAATTCTCCTGAACCTCTGGCTGTTTCCACTGGGTTATGTGGTTTATAAGTCAGGTTTCTTTCCTCGGATCCTGGGCATTTTGCTGTTGATGGATGGTGTCGCAATGCTGACATGGTCAATTCAGTATTTTCTTTTCCCTGGTTATGAGGTCATTAGTGAGGTCTGTCTTGGGGTAGGGTTTCTTGCTGAAGGCGCTTTCTGTCTGTGGCTTATGATCAAGGGTGTAAATGATGGAGATGCCCAATCAATGGGGATGTCAGCATGAAAAAAATGATTCTAACAACAATTAAGCAAGACTGGCTTTTCTGTTCCTTTTTGTGGCTGCTGTTTCATTTACCGTTCGGGATAGACCTTGTGATTATGCTGATCCCCATCATGTTGATCATTCACTACGTCTACTCCAAAACTGAAAACACTATGAACGGTATCTCTATTCCCGGACTATACAATAGTCCCATTTTATTGCTGGTAGCGCTTTGGGTAATGGAGTAATGGCGAGTTTACATTCATTTAGAGGATGTCTATGGATTTAGTAAGGATCGTCCTTTGGCTTGGAATAGCGCTTGGCACTGCTGGATTCGTATATGTTTTTGTTATATTGCCCAGGCAATTGCAACGAGGAGCTATGAACATGGATCTTAAACGTTTGCTCCCCGGCGATGATTTGGTACCAGATCCCAAAACAGGCTACACACAGGCAATCAACATCAGGGCTCCCAAAGAAGTGGTTTGGCGCTGGCTTATCCAAATAGGCTATATGCGAGCAGGCTGGTACACTTATGACATGTTGCATCGCCTGGTAGGTATTTCAGGTTGTGTCGATGATCCACACCATTCAGCAAAACGGATCATCCCTGAGTTACAAGACCTGAGGGTCGGTGATAAAATTGAAATAGCCCCAGGAATGGGATACTCAGTGACACGTATTGAATGCGAGCAAACACTGATTATGGAAAGCATATTGGATTCAGACAAATGGGAAGCGGTGTCCGCCGAAGATCCAATCCCTGAGAAATACCTCAAGTCCAGCTGGGTATGGATCTTTGAGGAAAAACCGAAGGATTCAACCTGCCTCACTGTCAGAGTCAGAAGTGATTACAGCCCTGGGTTACTGAGCACTTTGAGCGCTCACATTCCTAACATGATAGGGGAATATCTGATGCAGCCAAAGACACTACGGACGCTCAAACAACGGGCAGAGGATCACAGGTAATGACAATATTTGCAGGATGGCCGGGATTCACCACCCGCCGAGCATATGTGGATGATCATGCTCCTGAGAAAAAGCTCATTCATGATAAGCGTAAACACCGTCGCGAGATCCGATAGGGATTCTATGTATAGAAGGAATCGAAATGAAGTCTGAAATAGAGTACTGTAGCGAGCCAAAAAATAAGCAGGAGTTTACTGAGAGTTTCAATGAATTCTATTCACGTTTTGCGCAAGCGTATGGGGTCGCTTTAAAGATATTTCCAGTCTGGCGTCGATGGATAAGCACTGTTATTCCTCATATCCAAGGGCCCAGAGTATTAGAGGTGTCTTTTGGTACGGGAGATTTGTTTAAAAAATTCGCATCTCGGTTTGAGGCTTATGGAATAGATTATAATGAGGAATTCGTTCGCCGTCTTAGAGAGGGCTTGACTCATGAGGGCATACCGGGGGAAATTCAGCAGGGCGATGTACAGGCACTGCCCTACAAGGATAATTATCTTGATTCCATCGTGAATACAATGGCTTTTTCAGCATATCCAGATGGGATGAAAGCAATGTCCGAAATGCATAGGGTACTCAAGCCCGGTGGTAAGCTTATCATGGTGGATATTGAATATCCAAAAGATCGGAATTGGATGGGAATGAAGGTAACGAAAGCCTGGATTTCTATGGGGGATATTATACGTGAGATGGGACCAATATTTGAGAAATTCGACTTCGTATATACAGATGAAGAGGTGGGAGGCTTTGGTAGCGTACATCTTTACGTAGCAGAAAAGCAGGGCGCTATCAATGGTCAAAAATAGCTACCTGGAATGAGTATCTTGATGTTTGAATTTGAAGATGTTTAAATCATCGTTGAGGTTAAGCGCAAAGGATCAATAGGGAGATGCAATGTCAGCACTACAGATAGCTATCGTATGGTTATCCCTGGTATCATTGTACCACAGCACTAAACCTGTTCCAGCGGGGGTAAATTACGCATCAGAATCATATTCAATTGCTGACTCAAGTATGAATTTGATCACTGATGTTACCTTTGCTGATTCATCGGGTGAAATCAAGCATGAGCAGGAAATATGGGACAGTATCTTTGCATATATTGAATCAGCCGACCAATACATTCTGTTGGACATGTTTCTTTTTAATGCCTACAAAGGTCCAGCCAATTGGAGTCTGAATGAGCTTACCAACGACCTGTGTGATCGTCTCATCGAAAAAAAGCTAAGCCATCATCAGATCAATATTGATTTCATCACGGATCCGGTAAACACATTATATGGTGGGATACTGCATACAGAATTGGAATCAATGAAGCAAGCTGGAATCAATGTCATTGAAACCGATCTGACAAAGCTAAGAGATAGCAACCCTCTTTATAGCCCGATCTGGCGGACATTGTTTCAATGGCTTGGCAATACTTCCAGATACGGGTTTCTACCCAATGCCTATTCTAAAGACCTGGACCCGGTTACGCTTCGGTCATACCTGGCATTTCTAAACTTAAAAGCCAACCATCGCAAGGTTTTCATAGCAGATCATGGTAAAAACATGGTTTCGATCATTACCTCGTCCAATCCACATAGTGCAAGCGCAGATTTTTCTAATATAGGGATTATTGTGAAGGGTGATCTATGGCGAGATATATATAGGACTGAGCAAAGCGTTGCCCAGTTTTCCGGGGGAAATCTATCTGGTGATTTTCTACTGAATCGAGTCGTTGGTAATATGGTAGATTCAACGCGTAACAGGATTCAACTCATTACCGAGAGAAAGATTCGCGATGCGTTGGTGGCTCACATTGGGGCTGCGGGTGAGGGGGATTCCATTAAGATCGCCATGTTCTATCTATCCAACCGAAAGATCATCAAAACGTTGCTAAAAGCTTCTGACAATGGTGCTTCAGTTCAGATTATTCTTGATCCGAACCGTGATGGATTTGGTTATGAGCACCCTGGAACCCCCAATCAGCCTGTTGCCAGGGAGTTGATTAGAAGATCAGACAATAAGATCAAGATCAGGTGGTTTCATACGCATGGAGAACAATTTCACACCAAACTTTCAATGATTCAAAAACAGGACGAACCCTTTGTCGCGGTCTTAGGATCATCCAACCTTACCCGAAAAAATATCAACGGATTCAACCTGGAAACTGATGTCCTTTTGCAGTTGCAACCCGAGTCAGCCCTATCATCAGAGCTGGAAGCATATTTTCTAAATCTGTGGGAAAACCGGGAACAGCAATTTACCGTGCCGTATGACGCTCTTGCTGGAGGGGGAGTAATCCAGACCTGCCTCTACTGGTTCCAGGAAGGCACAGGCATCTCGACCTATTAATCTCGTGAACACTAATCATAAGCGCAACAAGAGAGTTCATATGTATCATTTCGTCAGACTGTTCTCGCTACTTCTCCTTTCCCTTCAATTGTTTGCCGGGTCTACTGAAAGGAGACCGCGAGTGGGGCTGGTCTTGAGCGGTGGTGGAGCAAAAGCAGTCGCTCACCTCCCACTGCTTAAAGCCCTCGACTCATTACAGATTGAGCTAGACTATATCGCTGGGACAAGCATGGGAAGTTTTATAGGCGCTCTCTATGCAATTGGCTATAGCGCAGACCGGATTGAAAAGATTCTCTTCCAGGAAGATTGGAACAAAATCATGTTCGATGACAGGATACCCCGTACCAGTTTAGCGATGTCAGAGAAATATACTGATGGTCGATACATTAGCACCTTCCCGCTGGAAGATGGAAGAATAAATCTACCCAGCGGACTCAACCCAGGCCAAAGCCTTTCAGCGAGGATAGCTCATTATGCCTGGCCTGTCAATCATCGCAATAATTTTGACTCCTTTCCCACTCCATTTCTTTGTATAGCTACAGATATTGAAACAGGGGAGGCTGTAGTTTTGGAGAAAGGGTTTCTGCCGGATGCAATCCTGGCCAGCATGGCGTTCCCTTCTGTCCTCTCACCAGTGGATATTCATGATCGCCTCCTGGTAGATGGAGGTTTAGTGAGAAATTTTCCTGTGAGTGATCTCAAGGAAAGGGGAGTTGACATTGTTATTGGTTCTGATGTTAGCGCAAGGCTGTATACCAAAAATGAACTTAATAGTGTGGTGAAGGTGTTGGAGCAGATTTCAAGCTACTCTGGAGCTATTTCAACGCATGAACAGAGACAGCAATGTGATATTCTTATCACTCCAGACATAAGTGGTTTTGATGCAGGTCGATTTGATGCGATGCATACGCTATACCAAAATGGCCATGAGGCAGTTCAAACAATTCTACCCCAACTCAGAAACCTTGGGAAAGCGCAAAAAAAACATGGGAATCCAGAGACTAAATTTATACCCCTGGATGAATATCACCCCATCCATATTAATGAGGTTCGCGCCGAAGGATTAAACAAGGTATCCCAGCACCTTTTAGATCAGAGTTTGCAGATAGAGGATGATTCCTACGTTAGTCCCACGGAACTAGAACAGGCCATTGAGCGAGCATATGGCAGTCAACATTTTAAGCGGGTTGCCTATAAATTCGAGCCTGATTCTGCTGGGATCGACTTGATCATACGGGTGAAGGAGCAAACCCATGACCAATTTAAATTTGGTGTTCACTACGATTCAGATATGCGAGCTGCTGTTCTGCTGAATACAACCTTTCGCAATAAATTGATAGAGGGATCCACCTTTACTCTGGATTTAAGGTTAAGTGAGACCCCAACCCTATCCGGATCATATTTTGTTTTTACCGGCTGGAAACCTGGCCTGGGTGTGGGTCTCAATTACACATATCAGAATATTGAAGTACCACTCTATGATCCACAAACAGATGTTCTTATGGCGCTCATGGACTACAGCTCCCATCTATCCACCATTTGGCTAACTACCATATTTTCAAACTTACATTCCGTGGGTATAGCATTGGAGCGGTCATATTCAGGTGTGGAACCTATTTTTGCCCAAGCTTCCCTGGGGAATTTTGAGGATGATGATGATTTTAGCATCGACCTTTTGAATTATTACTTTTTTGGAGGTGTTGACAGCTATGACCGTGCCGCATTTCCCAGCACGGGCTTAAAACTCTATACAGAATTCAAGTTGTTTACGGATGAATTTACAGCAACAAATGGTGAATCACATCCTCACTTTAACAGAGCTATGTTTACGTTGAATCATGTTGTAAAACTTTCTTCCTCTTTATCATGGTTCTACGGAGCACATGCAGGAGTGGTTAACCGGCTCCACTTTTCAAAAAAGCGGCCTTACCTGACCACAAGTATGATTGAATACAATCAGTTACCCTCTGATGCGCTGCTCTGGATCGGGGGTGTATCAAATACAGGGAATAATATTTTTCCTTTCGTGGGTGCAAATTTCATGGAATACTCCTCCAAAGATGTAAAAGTAGTTCATTCTGGCTTTCAGCTAGAACCATGGAAAGACAAATTTGTTGTGTTTAGAGCTAACAAAGCATTTATCAATGAACAAGTCATCTATGACAGCGAAATAAGCGCCAGTGTCTTGACAGATATCAGCCTCACCGGATATGGTTTAACCCTGGGGATGATCACCCCCATTGGACCTATGGAGTACACCATGATGGGAAATACTGACAGCAAAGAACTGCTCCACCATTTAAGCATCGGGTATTATTTCTGATTCCAGGTATCCTAGTAGATGGGCGATGTTTTTAAGATGCCAAGCAAGGATTATAGATTATGACGAAGACTATTTGGTATTTTGACAATATGAGGTTTGTGTTGGCTGTATTTGTTGTGATGTGGCACTCGGCCAATGCCTACACCGGCTCTGGAAGCTGGCCCATTTCTGAAGCAGAGGGAAGTGTCTTTGTATATGGACTCAAAACCCTTTTGGATGCCATAACCATGCCCCTGTTTTTCTACATATCAGGCTATTTTGCGTTCCCATCACTCCGGAAGAAAGGTGTGGCTGGGTTTATCCAGGCGAAGTTCTGGCGCATACTTGTACCCTGGGCTCTATCTCTACTGCTTATTGTTCCTTTTGTTGAGTGGGTTGCTCAGCATGCAAAGGGCGTTTTGGCCCAAGACTACTTGGGGGTGTGGATATGGCAGATGAACAGGATGTTGGAACCTCACCTTGGGTTTGTCGGTAGCGGATTCTATCAGCGTTATATGTGGTTCCTTTCGCTACTATTCAGCTTTTACTTGCTCCTTGTCCTGGCCTACAAATTACGTCCTTCATGGTTCAATGCAGATCGATCTGAATTAATTCAAGTCGTCTTCAAAAAGGCTAGATGCTTCAAGTTCATTTCGACAGTGCTTGGAATCACCGTTTTGCCCATGTTTGTAGTGATTCTCCTGGTTTTGATTATTGGAAAATCACCAAGCCCAGAGCCATTTATCTCGGTTTTCAATATTCTCCAGTTCCAATCTTCAAGACTTCTCATTTATTTGACATACTTCCTGCTGGGCATTCTAACAGGACGCAACCTCTGGATCGAAAGAGGCCTCTTCGATCATAGACGCTTGTGGACCATTATTTTCACACTCTCAGTAACACTCTATTTTGTCCTTATGAATGTCCTGGCGCCTGGCATGCCGGATGAAATATTTGGAATGCTCTTTGTCCTATTTATCAACCTGTTTGTTGTGTCAGCAGTGGGAGTTTCAATTGCGCTTGGCAAAAAATATTGGGATGCACCAATCCTTGGAAATGGGGCACATGCATCACATACTTTTAACATTTACATCCTGCACTATGTGTTTGTCTATCTGCTGCAGTTGTGGTTTCTGAATTTCGAGTCCGTCCCACTGGTTGTGAAATTCGTATCTGTGAGTGCGCTGGCATTGTCTCTCAGTTATCTGATTTCTAGATATATCATGAAACCTTATCCAAAGGGGATGGTTGTGATTGGTTTGATGATATCCATCATTTTAGTTTTTATTGCGTGACAGAAGGGGCACCAATACACCTTACAGCACCAAAACAATGTGATATTGTTATCACTCCCCAGATAAGTGGTTTTGCGGTTGGCTAATTTGATGCGATATGAACCCTATGCCAAAACGGCTATGAGACTGTTCAAACGATTGAGAAATCCTGAGGAAGAGCAAAAAACAGGGGACTCAAAAAATTTATTCCGGATGTATCAAAGCATCAGACCTGACAAAAATTAAGTTTTTACGCCACGAGGGCGAAGGGCGACAATCATGATGAAATGCTTACAACAGGTTTTTGCAGAAGCGTGGTAGTATAGAACCATTAGTGGGTGTTGCACTGGTTGGTGGAATAAACATGAAATATTCACCGCCGGTTTAATGACTGAAACGCAAGTCTGTGGTTCTGAGATCAGCCTCCGTCTCCCCATTTAACGGGAAATCGCTATACCCGATGATTCCAAAACGACCGAAGGTGATGTTTACGGTCCCTACTCCGCTGGCAAAACCGCCCAGGATTTCCTGGGCGGTTTTGTTTTCATGTGGTCAGATATGTCTAGATGATCTAGCCGATCTCGATCAACAGCTTCCCGTTCGCGACATTGACTGGATATGTCTTCAACGTTTTTTTCGCCGGTCCAGCGATCTTGTTGCCATCAAGATCAAACGTGGCACAGTTCAAACTACAGCACTGAACTGTCTCTGTGCCGGGGACAGGATCTATCCGGCGGCCTGCGTGGGTGCACTTGTTCTCATAGGCCCGGTACTGTCCATCTTCGCCATGTACCACCAATACTTTGACGGGCAGGTTACCTTCCAACCGGACAGCCCCGGCAGGTTTTAAAAGTTCAGGAGCCTGGTTGAGATCAAGTGTGATCTTTCCATCGCTGAGCGACCAGAAATCGTTGTTCTCCGGTAATCCAGTTGCGGGACGACCCAGGGCTCGCTGAAAAAAAGTGCGGTTAAGTTTCTTTACCTTCATGTTTTACTCCGGTTAATTTATCATTAAAATGCACTAAGCTACTTGCTGATATTGGCCCCCAGTTCCACCTGGATCAGAAGACTTTTGTCATTCCCACCATTGCAATGGTGGTAGGAGGCGCATCATTGGCAGCCATAGCTGAAACCACGCGAACCATAACACCAAAATTGGCTGGTGGAATAAACATTGAATATTCACCACCGATTGAATGACTGGAGTGCAGTTCTGTTGTAGTGAGATCAGCTCCCGTCTCCTCATTCAACTGAAAATCGCTATATCCAATGATTCCAAAACGACCAAAGGGAATAATCAGTTTACCAACGCCCCATTCAATGATCATGTCATTTCCAGCAGTCAGGTCCAGGTCGTCTTCCTGTTGGGCTCCATTCAGCTCTACAGTAATTTTGGAACTGGCTGATAAGGTATGCTCCTTATCAAAATAATAGGTACCACCAACATTTGGCATAAAGCTCCAGCGATTTGCAGCGCCAGCCTCAATATCACCGGTGGGAATATTTATGGATAGTGCTGCACTTATATCAGACTGTTCCAGTTTCCATCCCAAGGCTATGGGTGTGACGGCAAGATCTAGAAGACCACTTGCATCAACATCCATTAATGGAATCTCGCTACCGTCCGGGGCACTTGCCACAAATGACAAAGTCTTGGAGGCAACATAGGGCAAAATAGCTGAAGCAGAATAGGTACCGCCCAATAGTTCATACTGGGATACCCATGTACAGTTAAAGGCAACCGCCTGCATGTTCAAGTCAAATTCAGTGGCCATATCCCCCATACCAATATCAAGGGACGAGACTTTATCACCATCTGCATCATTTAGCTGACCGGCAGTTACTGGCAAATAAACCATGCCAAAGTTCAAGCCGGTTGGTGCCATAGAACCGACCCCAATTCCACCTGTGTAGGGTTGAACCTGGGCCATACTCAGGGCTGGTAAAATCAAGCAAAGAACAAACATAATTGTAACATTCAGTTTTTTCATCATTCCTCCTTTTAGGATGATTAATTTCACTTTTATGGTTTGTGTAATTCTAAAGAAATATGGGCTTGTGATCAGGCCACACACATAGTCTACCCGGTTAACATATCAACCTGGTTGCACATGTTAAAAGGACGTTCCATGAAGCGTGTTGAGAATATTTGATTTGAGTTCGATCATAATCAAACCAAGACAAATACCCATAACTACGATCACAAACTTTGCTGCAAAGCGTGTACTTTTCTTCTGTTCCATTTGTGTGTTATAAATCTTCTCATATGTCTATAATGTTCATTTATAGGAACCAAGGGACATAAGTAATTGCACCAGGGTCTTTTAATAAATACTGATGACACCAGGACAATTCCCAAAAGGGCAAATTGCAGATTACTTCCCGTTAGCTTAAACAAAGTGCCAAACACTTCGTAACTGGTTACACCTGGATTTCTTAGTAATAAGGCAACGACAATAGCGAATAGCGTGATAGTTCTTAAGGTCCACTTGAATACATTTTTCAGCTTTCCTACTGACCGGTGTTTGGCAGCACCAACCAGACCCAAACATTCCTGTGCAGCCCCAAAAGGACAGAACCAGGAACAGTACGGATCTTTGTTATCCACCGTCAGAGCCAGGAAAATCCCACCCAGCAACACATACCAGTACAAGTGGGAATGCAGGGGTGGGAGATACCCCAGCAGCAATTGGTTTACCATGGAAAGTGTAAATGGCTGGTTGAAATAAAAGCCTATCACCAATAAACCAGTGAGCATGGTTCCCCACCTGACTGTTTTTGTGTATTTGAATGTTTTTCTTTGCGCGATATATCCCATTGTAAACAGGAGAACCAGGGCAAATTCTGCTACACCAAATTGTATCGAGGAAGCGGACTCTTTGGGAATATCAAAGCCCAGCAACTTGCCTGCAATATACCTGTTGCCCTTTTTTGAAGCCTTCAGTATTGCCCGTGATGAGTAGGTAGCACTGGTAATACCATCGATTTCTCTCCCGAGCTGGTAGTCCTCATCATAAGACTTACCAATAATGCGCTCCAGAAATTTTGAATCCAGGACTTTTTCCAAATAGCTGGGGGTTTCCTTGGAATTAACAACTGCCAGATCAGAAATTTTTCCTGCTTGATCAACAGCTACGGCCATCAGGAGTGGACCGCCATAGCCCATGGATGACTCCATGGTTAAATATCCTGTCTGCTCGTTTTCCGAGTTATAGGTGCGGTATGAAGCTTTATCAATTTCTTCCAGCCTGGCAATCCCGGGGAGTTGTGCTTTCACCGAGGAAAGGATATCTGCATTCTCCAGCTGCCTCCCGACAACCCAGGCTATTACAATGACCACGATGGCAATTAATGCCAGCCGGGTTTCCAGTTTTTTTTCTCTAATCATTTCGCTTCATTTATGATTTTACTGGTGAGATTCCTTCAGAGCACCTCCTCACAATGGAGCCATTGCGAGGAGGCATGGAGGTACGAAATCGTTGCGGTTTCTTTTTCGGACCAAAGTCCTTCATTCACACGAGCAACTTTTCAGGTGTTCTCAATTGCCAATATATCGCTTATTGAGAGACCTGAATAGCCCGACGGCCATCAACAGAATGGGGACACCCATAAAAAAGAGTGACAACCAGGCTGCTCGGGGTTCGACTTCCTGAAAGGAGGCTATAAAAGTTTGACCCATAAACATGAAGGTGATAAAACTTAGAACCAGTAATATCCATTCATACCAATTGGGCATGAGGGAAGCCTTCTTTAAGACATTCCATATCAATACAGCTCCACCACCCATGATAAAGCCAACCAAAACGTACCAGAACCATATCCAACTTACTAAGCGCATTTTGTTTCTCCTTTAAATTTATGAGCGTGAGTTATCTAGTCCGTATAGCGGAATATCCATTGGATCAATTTCCCATGGTGTTTTTTTCGTATCTGGCTCTTTCCCATAGCCGAATACATCGTCCATTTTTCTAATTGCAGAATCCAATGCAGGTGCTTTTGCGATTGATATGCGGATCAGGTCGTGCAAAACTGCTTCGTCATATTTTGTAAAGGGACATACAGTTTGACAGCGACTACAATCCGGCTCGCCTCCCAGCATGAAGTCATAACATTTTTTACTGTCCATATACCAGCCTTTGATCCCCTTCGCCTGCCAAGCAGCATCACCACCCCAGAAGGGCTTCTCTTCCATGCTGATGGCACCTGAAGGACACATCTCCCCACATTTTTTACAGGCTTGACAAAATTTGGCAATACCGGCATCGATGGGTTTCGTGACAGCCATTGGCATGTCTGTGATGGTTACCAGTACAGTTCTAATATTGGTTCCATATTGAGGACTAACCAGGATTCCTGCTCTCCCGTATTCTCCCATTCCAGACATCACACCAAATCCCACGAGTCTCCCAATAGATTCAGTATTCCCGCCATAGGCTTGATATCCTAAACCTCTTAAAAATACGCTCAATCTATTCGCATAGATATTTGCTCTTGAGTAACTCATGGTGTTGCTGGAAGCCCAGCTCATGCGCTCTGTGTATTGCTGCATCCACAAGGATTGGGGAATAACAGAGCAAACTGCCCACAAGTCCTTATCTGGGAGGACAAATTTGTTTTTTTCAGGCTCTGCATATCCCTTTTCAACATTTTCAAATGTGATCTTACCCCAGAGTAATTTTTTGGTTTTTTCATCAAGCTTGACAAACCCCATGTCAGCTGCACCCATTATTCTCCCAGCTGTTCTTAGCATTCTGGAGTTTTCTTCGGGTGTTCCTTCATGTTTTGGCACCCCATAATCTTCTGGAGTATAATACATGGTAGGATGTTCCCACTGTGGATTTGCCTTAACGTCAGCACCAGCCCATGGTGCAGATAAATCAGCACCCGAACGTCCTCCCCATCCCCAACAATTAGCATCTGCTAAAGCTCTATCTTTAAGCGAGAGACCAGGAACATTATCTTGAACATTCTTCTTGGTTGATGCAATGTTCCTGTTGTAGATATCAAAATAGTCTTTTGGGTTTTCCCAGGAAGCAGGGTTAAACAAGGTGCCCTCTGGTCCGGGAAACATTTCGAAATTATCCCAATCAATTTTTACTGTTGGCTCATCCACTTCTTTCACCCAGAACGGTAAATGCCGTTCAGCTAAAGGCGATGCCATCATTTCATCAAGATCCTTAAACCCACCAGCACTAACACCTGCAGCGCCCAGGCCTACAGCTCCAGCACCAACACCCAGCATTTTCATGAAATCTCGGCGACTTGTTGTTGAGTGATATTCTTTTTTTGACTTGGTCATTTTGCACTCCGTTTCTTTCAGTAAAAACCTAACGATCTCAAATTCTTCCAGGTGTAGTTTAAATATTGACTATTCCATGGTAAGAGTCAGAATGCGGATTTTGTGGTACTTTTCAACGCAACATGTATTTGAGTGGCGGGCTGGGAATAGGCATGATTGACTCTTTTCTACTAAAGGCAGGCAAGAATTCACAGTAGTTACCTTTCTTTGCCGCTACTTTTCAAGCCCTTCATAAAATCCTTGAAATGCGGTAGCAAGTTTTTGAAGAGCGGGTTGGATTTATGCTTTAACATAACGCCAGAAAACAATTTGAGGCCGATGCCCAATGCAGCAGCATCACTTTCATCAAAGTCGGTATTCTTTTCCAACATATGGACAATTTTTACCAGGTTGTCGTGACTCTCCACATCAAATTCCAATGATGCCTCAGGGGAGCTGCTCTTTTTAGCAATCTCTGTAACTGTGATTTTGTACTTCATATTTTTATTCCTTATAAATGATAGTGCTTGTGTGATAGTATTGGTTTTGTGGTGAGATGCAGATGACATATCCCTATTCTGCATTTTTGCTTTCAAGCCTTCTTGAAGTGGTTTCGATTTCTTTGATTATATCAGCATCCAGGGGTTTGTTGAATCCGGCGAAATAAAGCAATATCATGAAGAGGGTCATGACAATTCCATAGAGCAGTATTTTGCCACTTTCCAGATACTTTTTTATTGCTTTGAAATTATAGAATACATGTAATGACCCAGATATGATCATTGCAATACCGAATAGCTTATGTACCGGATGCATTCGAAGTTGGAATTCGTAACTGTTAAGTATTAACATCATAGCGCCTGATGATCCCAGGGCCAGTAACGAAACGAGTAATGTCGTTGAAACAATTTTTCTAGTCATTTTGATTGAACGCTCCTTCTCGATAAAACCAATAGCAGGTTATTTCCATATCCACAATCAGCGTGGCTTATGAACCATATTACCCATTCATAGATGTTTAGTAAGAGACTATGTGCGGAATGTATGGTACTTTTCGATACTCACCGAAAAGCAAGTGCGGAGCGTTAAATCGGGATCTGATATTTTTTTCTGATGGATTCTCTGTAGACCGAAGGACTTTGTTCTGTCTCTCGTTTGAAAAATCGGCTGAAGTAAGAGGTATCTTCAAAATTCAAGGAGTAGCCAATTTCTGCCGTCGTAAAATCAGTATGGGCCAATTTTCTTTTCGCTTCAAAGATAATTTCCTGCCGGATGAGTTGTCCCGGCGAATAGCCAGTGATTTCTTTGACCGTATCTCTGAGATGGGTTGCACTTACCAGGAGGAGATCAGCATATTCCTGTACGGATCGTGTGGTCAGATAGTTATCCTTGATAAGTTGTCTAAATTTGCGCACCATGGCATTGGAGGGGTCCATAATATTTTCTGGTTGGTCCTCAGCAAAAATCCTGAGCAGGTTCAGCAATAAAATGTGGGCATAGGCCCTGAGTATTGACAGATTCCGATCGGGTCCCCTGGAAAATTCTTCTTCCATGTTAGCCAGAAGTTCTTCATGGTTGAATAGCTTGTTGTTAGCAACGCTGACACAAGGAGCGTGACTTAAACTGTTGAAGATAACCAGATCGTCTTCAGGGTTCAGGGCTGTGGCAGGAGGGATAAGAAACTCGCGTGGGAATAGAATGACCTTGCCGGTCAAAGGCTTATCCAGTTTCCAGAAATGCACCTGTCCTTTGGAAAGAAAATAGAAGGCGGGAGGTTTGATTTCAAAGGCTTCAAAGTCAATGATGTGTTTGCCTTGGCCATCCTCTACATAGATGATCTCGAAGTAATCATGCCGGTGAGGGAAATCAGCTTGAGCTGAATCATTCATAATATCAAATTGGGTAAACAAGAATGGAAAGTCTGGATCGACTGGAAGCAGGGGATTGCCGTTTACAGTATTGACATTATTGGGAGTGTCAGAATAATAATGAAAGGGTATGTCTTCTTTTTTATTCATTTTGGTTCAGCCTATTTAACTGTATTGATACTTATCAAAACTAATCAGAAGCGTCTGGAATCAAAATTAATACTACCAGGTGAGGAACTACATCAGGTTCTGAATCTGTTTGAGATCGCTGTACCACATATTGGCAGTAATGTGGTATGGATGAAACTCATAAATCACCAATGCGCTACCATAAATCAATAACGCATTTAATCCTTCTTGCTAAACAAGTTGTTTGCCAGATAATGGGAAAAATATAGCCGATAAACGTTTCTTGTTTGCAGGGTTTCACTGCGCTCCACATCCAGGTAGCTAACGGTTCTGGCCGCCAGGAGGTATTCAAAGCCAACAGCATATTTGCCATGAATGGAAACCTGACTGCCTGCGCTAAGAAGATTGATGTTTTCATACCCTTCTATATGGGTATCCTCCATGGCGTAGATAAAATAACGCTTGAGACGAAGATAAGCCTCTCCTCTATCAGCCCACATGAATCTACTCTGAAGTTTTACACTAAATCCCGGCCCGGAATGGTAGTCACGCATTTCATCTTCATCGCTATAGTCCCCGGCTCCACCCATAAAGATGATGGAGGTATTGAGGTTCGTACCCAGGGTGATCTTAGGCGTCATGGAGAATGCATGTATGAGGCCAGGACCAACACTTGCGCTGGATACCTTGTAATCATCCTGGTTCATGAAATCATAGTTCTGAAAAACACCCAGGACCAAATTTGAGCGAGCCCTATTTTTCACCACCAGCTTGCTCAACATACCGCTGGCGTATATGGATCCAACCCAATCACGCCGATTGGCATTGAGCATGGCGGTAAAACTAAAATTGTCGAAGGGCTTGAAG